>CAZRGJ010000019.1:0-10711 GCA_964599445.1 uncultured Planctomycetaceae bacterium
CACAAAATTCGCGGCAAACTCGAGAGGCCACAAGTGGATTTTAAAAATGTGCGAAAATATGCGTGAGATCCCATTTTTTCGTGTTTAAAATTCAGTGTTTCTCGGTGCGTTTTCTGCGTTTTCTGTGTTTTCTGTAGTGAAACGGGTACGCAGCTGCTGGATGGACCAATTTTTAAAATTGGAATTTGGGGAATTTTTTGCGGATCCAGAGAAATTTTAAGGGGTCCCTTTACTTTTTTCGCGAAATATGGTATTCTGAAGGAAGTGTGATTTTTTATCCTGCCTTTTTTCGGAAACGGATTTTGCCATGCAAAGAAATATTTTGAAAGGTCTTGTTTTTTCTTCCATTTTTGCGCTGGGACTGCTCGGCGGAAGTCTTTCGGCGTCTGAGGCTGCGGAACTGGAAGCTGCCGGTGTGAAAGTGCGTCTGACTCCGGATGGTCAGGTTCTGGTCATCGATGCGCGGAAAGCTCCGGAATTTACGGGGGAAGCTCTTGCGGAGCTGCCGGCATTGAAGGACCTGAAGCTCAACGGGATGCAGGTCACGGACGCGACTTTGCCGAATCTGGCATCTTTCACGTCGCTTACGAGCCTCGCGCTGGACAAGACGGCGGTTTCGGACGCGGTGATGGAGAAGATCGCACAGCTTCCGGCACTCACGCAGCTTTTTATGGCCGAGACGAACGTGACGGATACCGGGACGGCGAAGCTGGAGCTTTCCCGTTTTGTGCGGCTTCGGCTGGCCGGGACGAAGATCACGGACGCGACGCTTAAACGGCTGGGGGACTCGCAGAAACTCCAGTCGCTGGACGTCAGCAATACGCAGGTCACGTCGGCAGGCGCGGCGGCACTGGCGGGGATCGGGACGCTTGCGGACGTGAATTTTTATGCGACGCAGCTGGACGATGCAGCTTGCGATGTTTTCGCACGGATGCCGCAGCTCGTGAAACTCAATCTCGACAAAACGTTCGTGACAGACGCAGGCGTTGGGAAACTCACGGGACTGGAAAACCTGGAATTTCTCCATCTTGGGCGGACGTCCGTGACGGATGCGTGCATTCCGGCACTTCTGAAGCTGAAAAATCTCAAGACACTTCACGTGACGCGCACGCAGATCACTCCCGAAGGCGCCGCACAACTGGAAGCCGGTTTGCCGGGATGCCTGGTCATTTCCAAAGTGGAAGGCGAATGAAATCCGAAATGGGACCCGTTTGAGAAGACTTTAAGACTGGGATCAGTACGGAAAAAAGTCTGAATATGTTGAAGATGTGGAATTTGATGAACAATTTCAACAAAATTCAGACTTTTTTTGTTTTTTCTTGTTGACTTTATGTGATTTCGGAGTAGAATTTTTATTGGAGTTCTTGCTATTTCTCCCAGCCGAAGTTTTTCAGGAGATTTTTTATGGACCGTATTTTGAAGTGTTGTGCCGTCGGACTGTTCGGTTTGTCATGTATTGCCGCGGCGGAACTTGCACTGGCGCAGTCACCGGTCATTACGCAGTTCCACGTTCAGGAAAAATCCAGCATCACTTCCGGAAACGCGAACGATTTCGGTCAGTATACCTACCAGATCTACGGGACACCGGGCGTTGCGCTTGGCGGAAATCGGGCGGACTGGAGCATGAAGGTGAATAACGTGAACGCCAGTGCGAATAACTGGCTCCTTCTGACCAACACGGCCGAGGGTTTTCGCACGACGAATACGGTGAACGCGAACGACTTCGCCATTACCGGTGCGAATATCAACGGCAGCGGCAACTGGGAGATCTCCTCCGTCCGCGCCAGCGACAAAAATGAAGAGCTCCCGAATAATACGAACGTTCTTCTGCTCCCCAAAGCCTCAACGCAGCTTCATTTCGGACAGACGGTCACTTTGGATACCGCGGTGACGAATTTGAAAAACTTTTTTGCCGAAGGTAATTTCAACCCGATGGACGGTGTCGTCATCGCCAGTGCTGCCGTGCCGTACGCCAATGTCGGACAATTCAGCTGGAATCCGGACTACATCATCAACAGTTCCGTGAACACCGCGAACGGAACCTTTGATTTTAAGATCTGCGACAATTCCGGCGATGCCAATAAAAGCGGCAGTAAATACACGATGAACTACGCGTTCATCCCGCATGGAACGGAAGGGACCGTTACGGGAAACGTCGCGATTCGAAACATCAATCAGACGCAGCCCTTCCTCTACGGCGGGACCGGGTATTCCGTGGAAATCATCAAAAATGGACAGTATCGTCTGACACTGGATGACTACACGCCGGCGGACGGGATCCTTCTGATCAATGGAACGACCGATAAACTGGATGAATCGTCGATCTCGGCATGGAACAGCGATAATGCCATTTTCGCACAGCCCGCCGAGGATGGAGAGTCTTTCATCATCAATACAGTGGACTTGCATGGCGGGAAAACGTGCTCGGCAACCGACCTTCAGCACTCCTCGTTCAATTTCGCGTTCATTTCCTATGATGCCACGCTCAATGCTCCGGAAAAAGGCTTTTACCGCTCCGATTATGATCCGGCCGGGAAAGACTACGCCGGCGGTCTGCTCACGACAGATAAAGGAAGAAACGGCAACATCACCTTCCAGGCGTTTGAGTCCTCTTCCAGCTACTTGAGCGTCAACCAGTGGAACATGGGTGACTTCCATCTCTATGTGAACGGGCGTCCCATCGCCATGGCGGACGGCGTGACGATCGCGACGGTCGCGCAGAACGACAAACGGGCGGTCGCTCAGGTCTGGAACGAAGGGACCGCCTGCGTGACCTACACGAACGTGAACGGAAGCGAATTGGACGGAAATGTCTCGGTCGGCTACTTCCCGAATAAATCGAGCCAGTGGATGACCGCGACGGTGAACACCAGCGGCGTGCTCTCGAACCGCTCAAGTGTATATGCTGCGGAAATGACGAACGTTTCCAGCGGTGTGCAGACGCTGAAGATCGATGGTTTTGATTCCACGAAAGACGGTGTCCTGTTCGCTACGGGATTGACGAACAATGGGAATCACGTCACCAGCGCGGCTCCCCAGGCGGACGGCACGTGGCTGATCGACACGTATGGCGCAAATGATGGTGCGGCGAAAGCGAACAATTACGGCCTCGTTTTCCTTCCGTACGGATCGAATGACGGTGCATTCATCAGCGGATGGATCGACGGTTTCGACGGCAGCGTGAACAGCGGTTTCGGCTATTTCGATGTGGAGCGCATCGAGGAAGGTATCTACGAACTGACGCTTGGCGAAGGTCTTGCCGCAGACGACGGCTTCCTCCTTCTCGGTCTTGCGGGCGGAGAGGACGGCGAGCCTTTCCACGGTCTGATCTCCTACGAAGTGACGGATACCGGTACGTTTGAGATCAACACGTTTGCCGCACTGGCGGGGAATCCGTTGGCGGACGCGGATTTCACGTTTGCGTTTTTGCCGACGAACGCCGACTTCAAGAGTGCCGTTCCGGAACCGGGAACGATGACGCTTTTGGTTTTGGGGCTTGGGACGTTAGGATTTGTTTGCCGCCGCAAAAACAAGCAAAAATAAACAAAAATAAACAAAACATCAAAAAGTTCTTGAAGAGGGAGTCTGAGGGAGAAACAACTTTCAAGATGTTTCTCCCTCACGAGCGTTCATGACATGACGGGCAGCCAGATTTCTCCCGAAGGGTGAAATCGCGCGTGGGATCGCTTGCGCCGAAAATCTTAACCGCTGAGAACGCAGAAATATCCGCAGAAACACACGAACGTAGATTTTAAAATCCTGCAAACCGGCGGAGCATTTTCTGCTTTTTCTTCCATTTCTTCGACAGTAAAAATCTGCATGACAGTGTGTTGTTTTTTCAGAAAATCTGTTTTTTTTACTATGTTTTAGTCTTGCCTAAGATGTGGTGATTTTGTGTCCTCCAGGGCGTTTTATTTTGAAACAGTGCGGGAGATCGAGAGTCTGGGCGTCCATTTTTTTATGGAAAATTTTCGAAAACCGGCCGTTTTTTTCAATTCCTTAAACAAAATTCTGAAAAACGGGGACGGTCCCCCTTGTGGAAATTTGATAAAAATATATAATAAAGGACGGTGTATTGATATACACAAAGCAACAGGTTGTTTTAGTATTTTTTATTAGGAGAGTTTACAGTGTCTGAAACCAAACGTTTTGTTACGCTTGACGGTAACGAAGCCGCTGCGTATATTGCGCATCGTTGTTCAGAAGTCATGGCGATCTATCCCATTACGCCGTCGTCGAACCTTGGCGAACTGGCTGACGAATGGGCAGCCCGCGGCGTGAAGAATATCTTCGGCGTCGTTCCGCAGGTCGTCGAAATGCAGAGTGAAGCCGGTGCGGTCGGTGCCGTTCACGGTTCGCTTCAGGCTGGTGCTCTGACGAGTACCTTCACGGCTTCCCAGGGTCTTCTCCTCATGATCCCGAACATGTTCAAGATCGCTGGTGAACTGACCTCCTGCGTGTTCCACGTGACCGCCCGCTGTGTCGCGACGCACGCACTCTCCATTTTCGGCGACCATTCCGACGTGATGGCCTGCCGTTCCACCGGTTGGGCGATGCTCGTCTCCGGTTCCGTTCAGGAAGCTCAGGACATGGCCATGGTCGCTCATGCGTCCACGATGGAAGCCCGCGTTCCGTTCCTCCATTTCTATGATGGTTTCCGTATCTCCCACGAGATCAACAGCATCGACCAGATGACGGACGAAGAGATCGCCTCCATGATCGACCCGGCCCTGGTCAAGGAAGTTCGCGAACGTTCGCTGAATCCGGATCGCCCGGTCATTCGCGGTACCGCGCAGAACCCGGACGTTTTCTTCCAGGCTCGCGAAGCGTGCAACCCGTTCTACAATGCGGTCCCGGGCATCGTCCAGAAATACATGGACAAATTCGCCAAGATCACCGGCCGTCAGTACCATCTGTTTGACTTCGTTGGTGCTCCGGATGCCGAAAACGTCATCGTCGTGATGAGTTCCGGCTGCGGTATCGTCGAAGAAGCTGTCGAACGCCTCGTCGCTGAAGGCGAAAAAGTCGGTCTCGTCAAAGTCCGCCTCTATCGTCCGTTCGACGTCAACGCTTTCTCCGCCGCACTCCCGGCCAGCGTGAAAGCCGTCGCCGTTCTCGACCGTACGAAGGAACCGGGTGCTCCGGCTGAACCGCTTTACCTCGACGTCTGCGCCGCTCTGGAAGAAGTCGGCCGCACCGGCATCAAACTTACCACAGGCCGTTTTGGTCTCGCGAGCAAAGAATTCACGCCGGCCATGGCGAAGGCGATCTTCGACGAACAGAAGAGCGCGACGCTGAAGAAGCACTTCACCGTTGGTATCGAAGACGATCTCACCAACCTGAGCATCTCCTATGATCCGACGTGGCAGACGGAAGCGGACGACGTGTCCCGCTGCCTGTTCTTCGGTCTTGGTTCTGACGGTACCGTCGGCGCTAACAAGAACTCCGTCAAGATCACCTCGAACTACACCGACCTGTTCGCTCAGGGTTACTTCGAATACGACTCCAAGAAAGCCGGTTCCGTGACGAAGTCCCACCTGCGCTTCAGCCCGCGTCCGATCAAAGGTTCCTATCTGGTCCACAGCGCGAACTTCGTCGCCTGCCATCAGTGGGAGTTCATCAACCAGGTCGACATGCTGGCGAAAGCCGAACAGAACGCCACGTTCCTCGTCAACAGCCCGTACGGCAAAGACGAAGTCTGGGCGCACCTGCCGAAGAGCGTTCAGGAAGCGATCATCGCGAAGAATCTGAAGTTCTACGTCATCGACGCCAACGCGATCGCTGAAAAGACCGGTATGGGCCGCCGCACCAACACCATTCTCCAGACCTGCTTCTTCGCTCTGGCGAAAGTCGGCGGAATGGACGCGGACACGGCCATCGGCCACATTAAAGAGTACATCAAGAAGTCCTACCTGAAGAAGGGTATGGAAGTCGTCGAAAAGAACTGGGCTGCAGTGGATGCTTCCCTGGCTGGTCTGGAAGAAGTGACGGTCCCGGCTGCCGCGACCTCCACGTTCGAACGTCGTCCGGGCGTCATCGGTCAGGCGGACGAATTCATCACCAACGTCCTCGGCACGATCATGGAAGGCAACGGTGACTCGCTGACCGTGAAAGATCTTGCTCCGACGGCCGACGGTACGTTCCCGAGTGCCACGACCCAGTACGAAAAGCGCTCCATCGCCCTCAAGGTCCCGGTCTGGAAGGCTGACGTTTGCGCCCAGTGCGGTCTCTGCTCGATGGTTTGCCCGCACGCTGCCATCCGCATGAAGGTCTACGATGCGGCTGACGCTGCCGACGCTCCGGCTTCCTTCAAGTCCGCGGACGCGAAAGCTCCGTTCGCCGGCATGAAAGCCACCGTCCAGTGCTATCCGGAAGACTGCACCGGCTGCGGTCTGTGCGCGAGCATCTGCCCGATGAAAGCGAAGGACTGCCTCGTCATGGTCGACAAACTCCAGGTCATCGACGAAGAACGCGCGAACTGCGAAAAGTTCCACGCCATTCCGAATATCGACCGCTCCAAGGTCAACCCGCTCCAGCCGAAAGGCTCGCAGCTGCTTCTGCCGCTGTTTGAGTTCTCCGGTGCCTGCGCAGGCTGCGGCGAAACGCCGTACGTCAAGCTCGTCACCCAGCTGTTCGGTGACCGTATGCTCGTCGCCAACGCGACCGGCTGCTCCTCCATCTACGGCGGTAACCTGCCGAGCACCCCGTACTGCAAAGACGCGAACGGCCGCGGTCCTGCCTGGGCCAACTCCCTGTTCGAAGACAACGCGGAATTCGGTCTTGGTATGCGCGTCGCTGTTGACCAGCAGAACGAATACGCGAAAGAACTGCTCACCGGCATGGCGGAACATGTTGGTCAGGATCTGGTCGATGCCATCCTGAACAACCCGCAGAAGACCGAAGCCGACATCGCCGCCCAGCGCGACAATGTCGCGAAACTGGTCGCGAAGATCGAAGGCGCGGACTGCCCGAAAGCCAAGGCTCTCGTCGACATCGCGAGCTTCCTGGTCAAGCGCAGCGTCTGGTGCTTCGGCGGTGACGGTTGGGCTTACGACATCGGTTACGGCGGTCTTGACCACGTCATGGCTTCCGGCCGCAACATCAACGTGATGGTTCTGGATACCGAAGTTTACTCCAACACTGGAGGTCAGGCTTCCAAGTCCACGCCGCGCGGTGCCGTCGCCAAGTTCGCTGCCAACGGTAAGAAGTCCCGCAAAAAGGACCTCGGCATGATGGCCGCCTCTTACGGTAACGTTTACGTTGGTCAGATCTCCATCGCCGCCAATCCGGCGCACGCTCTGAAGGTCATGATCGAAGCGGAAGCTCACGACGGTCCGTCCCTGATCATTGCGTACTCGCACTGCATCAACCACGGTATCGACATGCTCCAGGGTCTGGAACTTCAGAAAGAAGCCGTCAAGTGCGGATACTGGCCGCTGTACCACTACAATCCGGCCGACGAAACTCCGTTCCACCTCGACAGCAAGGCTCCGGAAGGCGAGTTCAAGGCGTTCGCCATGAAGCAGAACCGCTTCAAGACGCTGAAGCTCCTCAACACGGCCGAGCAGACGGAAGCGTTCCTCGCGGAAGGTCAGGGCGACATCAACAATCGCTACGACTACTACGCGCAGCTCTCGCAGCTGAAACACGAGTAATCGTCCGCGTGAGAGTCTTCTCACGGACATGAGTTAAGAAAAGGCGGAGCAGAGCAGTCTGTTCCGTCTTTTTTGTTTTCGGAACGTAAAAGCTGGTCTGAAGGCGTAAATTTTCTGTAAAACTGAATATTTTTGTCGGAATGCGTATCTTTGAAGATTGATTTTAAATTCTCGTTTGGTATACTGGATCTGAAGAAGTCGGCGTTCGGCTTTGGAAAAGTGGTTTCGAAACAGAAAGGAATTTCCCATGACAAAGCGAAGCGGAATTTTGTGCGGGGACCGCGGGTTTGGCGTGATGCTGAGACGGTGGTTTCTGATGGTCGGGATCCTGGTGATTTTGTGCACATTGGGGACACGCAGTCCGGCAATGTCGATCGTTTATTCCGAAGATGGAGAGTATCTGGCTCATTGGCGGCCTGATCGGGAGAAAGTTTCAGTCTGGAATCTTGAGAGCGGGAAATGCTCGCAGTTTGATTTTGAGAAACCAACGGTTCCTTACCGGCCGGAGTGGAAGGTCTGCGTCGAAGGGAAACAGGTAACGTTTGACTTGAGGAAGGAAGTCTGCGGGACGATCAAATTTGGGGAGACGGGCTGGTCGCCGGACGGACGATACTATGTTTTACCGAATTCGAGGCAGATCCAGGATCGGGATTTTGATTTGAAGATCTGGGACGTTGAGGCTGGGAAACAGACCCGGACGTATCGGAGCGGGGAGTACTCGCACAGTTGCTGGAGCCCGGACAGCCGGAGGATCGTGCAGTTTAACAGTAAGTTCATCTGGATCTTTGACGTAACGGGCGAGGAGAAACCGGTTTTTTATCGAAATCTGGAAGAGCGGAACTCTTTTTCTGCGGTCAGCTGGTCTCCCGACGGCCGATTTTTGCTCGTTGGGACTTTTGGGGGGAGCGTGATGCTTCTGGAGGCGACAGAGAATTTCCTCTCGGAGGAAGAGATCGAAACGATGATGAAGGAATCTCCTGCAGTCGCGAGAGATCCGAATTTGAGACGTTACCATGATTCGGATCAGAAACTTCGCGTCATGAGGCAGCTCTGGAAAGTAAATGTCGCCGATAATATGAAGATGGTCAGTGTGCTGGCGTGGGTCCCGGAAATAGAAAAGGTGCTGGTCAGTATTCATCAGCACGGAGTTTCTGTGCTGGACGCGAAGACCGGGGCAATTCGTTTCCGTCTTGGAGAGCCGACAAGCTGGGCCTATAGTCCCGAGACGGTCGGTCTTTCTCCGGACGGTCGAAAACTGGTGCTTGCGGAGGGAAGTACGACACGGCAGGTCGGTATCCGGGATCTGGAGACGGGAGAGAAGATCGGAGAATGGCAGAAGGAGCACGACGCATTTACGGTGCATTGGACTCCGGACAGTCAGCAGGTTTTCGCAATGGAGCGGCTGCAATTCATTGAGCATGACGGGGAACCGCCGCGTATGGGGGAAATTCCGAAACTTCCAAAAGTCGCGGATGTGGAGTACCGGCTTCATTTTTGGGATCTGACCGCGCGGAAGGAGGTCCGAGTCCTGACGACCGGCCGGGTTTCCATGCTTCCTGAGATGGAAAAGCAGCGTCGTGAACTGGAAGCGGAAACGGCGAGAAACCGGGCTCTTTACGAGGAGAGGAAAAGAATGCGGAAGGAACGCAGTTCCTCTCCCGCGCCGGTCCCTGTCCGAGTTGTGCGTGAACTGTAGATCCGGCTGTTCCTTTTCGGAAACGGAGTGGTTTGAGCCGCTCCGTTTTTGGGGATTTTGTGAAAAACTTTAAGTTTTAGACCGGGTGGGGCGAGATGCTTGGTAAAAGAGTCTGTTTTTTTGGGGTGATTCCGGGAAATTTCTTCTCTATTTTCCCATCCGGGGTCTTGCATTGAGAGAGAAAGTGTGGTAGAATATGAATGAGTTTCCAGCAAAGGGACCCTTTGTCCGATTTTATGTGGATCGGCGATCCTCTTGGCGTGAGACCGAATCAGATTTTGCGGCATTTTGTGCTTTAGGGCAGAATGGATCCCATGAACATTTCCACTCCGCGTTACCTTGTTTCGTTTGACGTGCGTCAGCTTCCGCAGCGTTTTACCGACGTCTTGATCATTGGCTCTGGTCTGGCCGGTTTGCGGGCGGCTCTTGCGGTTTCGAAGAAGCAGCAGGTCATTGTGCTGACGAAGCCGGAGAATATTCAGTACTCGAACAGTGACCGTGCTCAGGGCGGGATCGCGTCGGTTCTGGATCCGACGGATCAGTTTGAGAAACACATCGAAGACACGCTCATTGCGGGGGCGGATCTCTGCGATCGGGAGGTCGTGAACCGGGTGGTGAAGGAAGGGCCTCGGCGCATTGCGGAGATGATCGAGATGGGGACGCATTTCGATCAGCACGCGGACGGCAGTCTGGAGCTTGGCCGTGAGGGCGGGCACCGGATGAACCGGGTCGCGCACGCGAAGGGAGACCAGACCGGGCATGAGCTGATCCAGACGGTCATCGCGCAGTCCAATGCTGCGAAAAACATTCATGTGCACGCACAGTGCTACGTGATCGACCTGCTGACGTTTGAAGGACGCTGCGTCGGTGCGCTGGTCCATGATTCGGCATTCGGCAAGATGGTGTACTGGGCGAAGCAGACGATCCTCGCGACGGGCGGGATCGGCCAGCTTTACCGCGAGACGACTAACTCACCGATCGCGACTGGCGACGGGATCGCGATGGCATTGCGTGCCGGTGCGAAGCTGAAAGACATGGAGTTCGTACAGTTTCATCCGACGGTCCTTTACGTTGCCGGAAGCAGCCGGTCGCTCATCACGGAGGCAGTCCGCGGTGAGGGAGCGTACCTGATCGACAAGAACGGGCACCGTTTCATGCCGGAGTACGACGAGCGTGCCGAATTGGCTCCCCGCGACATCGTGAGCCGTTCGATCGCGACGCAGATGCTCAAAACGAACTCGGCGACGGTTTTTCTGACGATGGCGCACAAGGATCCGGAACTGATTCGTCATCGTTTCCCGGGGATCGCGGCGATCTGTGCCCGATTCGGCATCGACATTACGAAAGACCCCATTCCTGT
>CAZRGJ010000019.1:10721-17560 GCA_964599445.1 uncultured Planctomycetaceae bacterium
GTCCGTCCGGGCGCGCACTATATGATGGGCGGCGTCGCGGTGGATATGGAAGGGCGGACGAACGTGCCGGGACTTTGGGCTATTGGCGAAACGAGCTGCACGGGCCTGCACGGGGCAAACCGGCTTGCGTCGAACAGTCTTCTGGAAGCTCTCGTTTACGGCGTTTCTGCCGGAGTCGGGGCGTCGCAGGCTGCGGCCAGGATCTCGGATGAAAACCACCTGCGTGTCCTTCCGCTGGCACACGATACGGAGTCGTCGTATGATCCGATGCTTCATCTTCAGGATTTCACCAATTCCCTGAAGAGTCTGATGTGGCGCAATGCGGGAGTAAAGCGCAGCAGCGAAATGCTCGAAGAAGGGCTGGAAACGCTTCAGCAATGGCAGCGGTACACGTTCAACGGTGAGCAGAATGATACCGTTGGGTGGGATCTTCAGAATATGCTCACGGTCTCGATGCTGGTCATGCAGGCCGCTTTACTGCGGGAAGAGACCCGCGGCGGCCATACGCGCGTGGATTTTCCGGAAAGAGCAGAGAAATGGCGTCGGCACATCACGTTCCATCGGAATGAAAATGGTTCCATTCAGCTTGGGATGGAAGAAATGAAAAAGAAGAAATGAACCTTGAAATGAGGAACAAATAAATGACTGAAAAGAAAAATGAAGTCCTTTCGGAGCAGGATCCCCAGATGGAGAATGCGGATTTCCAGGAAGTTGCGGAAGAAGGACGGAAATTTGATCCGATGGAAATGCCGAACATCATCGTTCCCCGCGACGGGACCGAAGCACTGAAGCGTGCGAAGATGGCGGCTCAGGTCATCGCGGATAACCGGGGGAAGGACATCGTGATCCTTGACCTGCGTCAGCTGACGTACGTTTTCGATTACTTCATCATCGCGACCGGTACGAGCAATCGCCAGCTGCACGCGATGAGTGATGCGGTGGACGACCTTTTCGAAAAGGATCTGAAAGACCAGAAGCTCACGACGGAAGGATACCGCGACAGCCGGTGGATCGTGTGCGATTATGGGGACGTCGTGGTCCATCTCTTTGAAGAAGAGACTCGCGACTATTTCCGTCTCGAGGATCTTTGGGGAAGTGCGGAACGGGTCGAATTTACGCCGTCCGTTCTGGATTTAAATAGTATTTGAGGAAGAGAAACGGCGTGAAACGTCGCGGTTTGACGCAGTTTCCTTCATGCCGCATTGAGCTGATCCGTCTGCTTCTGAATATTTGAAATTTTTTGAGTACATTGAAACATCGACTCGTTGATGTATTGAGAAACTGTGATTTTCTATAAAAGGAGAATGAAATGAAGAAAGACTACGTTCACATCTGTGTGGTGCTGGATGCTTCCGGTTCGATGGATCATCTGACGGAGAGCACGAAACGCACGTTCTGCGAATTTATTCAGTCTCAGCAAAAAGAGGTTGGGAAAACCTGTTTCGATCTGTTTCAGTTTGAAAGCAGCGTGAAACATCTTGTGCAGTCGGCAGACCTTTCGCAGGTTTCGGCAGAGCAGTTGATGAGCGACTATCGATGCAGCGGAACGACGGCCATGAATGACGCGATCTGCACTGCGATCGACCATCTTGGGAACGTGTTTGCCGCGATGCCGGAAGACGAACGGCCTGAAAAAGTACTCGTCGCGATCCTGACGGACGGGGAGGAGAATGCGAGTCGGAAATTTACGGTTCAGGATGTGAAAAAGAGGATCGAACATCAGCAGAAAGTCTACTCGTGGGATTTCATGTTCCTTGCTGCGAATCAGGATGCCGTTCTTTCGGGAAGCCGGTTGGGGCTTCAAATGCAGGACTGCGTGAATTTTCTGGCCACGCCCCTGGGACTCATGGCGGTGAGCGATCGGCTGTACGAACGGGCGTGTATGGTGCGCGGCCGGCAAGTTGACTGAATGGAAGGGTGTTCTGAAACTGGATTTTGGAGAGCTTTTCGGAAAGGAAATGAGAGATGGACAGAATGCTTCAAAGATACTCGATCTTTAAGTATTTTTTCGCGCTTTTGATGGGGATCGTGTGCTTTTTCGGCGGGATCGCACTGATGGGAGTTTGGGGAGCCTACGAAAGTGCGGCATTTTCCAGCTCTGACCTCGTGTCGGCCAGCTACGGTAAATGGACCCAGACGGCCGTCCCGTGCATCGGGATGATCTTCTCCGGTCTCGCCATGGGGCAGGCTGTTCTTTCCGGAAAAGGGATCTCTCTGAAAAAGAATCGGCTTTTGCTCACAGCCGCGGCTGTTTTGGCGATGAATGCGCTCCTCGCGCTCTGGCTGGGGGTGGGTTGATCCGTTTCTCTGGCAGATTGGAATGAGTATCGACCGACAGTCTGTCCGCTATCTTTTCCAGTTTGGGAGATTTTTTAGAAAAAATTCCCGCAGAATGACCGAGTGGTTTTTTCTGCGGGATCTTTCTTTTGAGCAGCCAGCTCTTTCAGGGGCGTCTTTAAGAAACCCTCAGGGGCGAGGTCGAACTCCGTCAGAGTCGAGGTCTTTCGCTCATTCCTGTTCCAGCGTTTCTTTCAGTGCCGCTTCCAGCGCGTCCAGACGAGCGTAGACGTCCCCTTCTTCTCCCGGCTGGAGACTGGCGAACAGGTAGAATTTCACCTTCGGTTCCGTGCCGCTTGGACGGACCGCCACGCAGTTGCCTTTTTCGGCAAGATGCAGCATGACGAGTTTCCCTTTGGGACCCTGCATCGGTGCTTTTTCTTTTCCGAGACGCAGATTCATTTCCGTGCTGTGCTCGAAGTCCTGCGCACACACGACTTCCATGCCCGCGAGTTCTTTCGGCGGATCCGACTGGAAACGTTCCATCAGTGCCGTCATTTTGGCCATTCCGTCCGAGCCGCTCATGGCGATAGAGAAAGCCTTTTCGGCATGGCGGCCGTATTTTGCGTAGATCTCTTCAAGTTTCTGGTGGACCGTTTTGTTTTCCGCTTTGGCTTTGGCGGCCATTTCCGAGAAGACCATCGCAGCGACGGCCGCATCTTTGTCGCGGGCGTGTGTTCCGACGAGGAAACCATAGGATTCTTCCATCCCCATGACGAAATTTTCAGGTCCGTGATCCTCGATCGCGCCGCCGATGTACTTGAATCCGACGAGCAGATCGCGGATCGTCAGGATCCCGTAAGCGTCGGCGATTTTCTTGAGAAGCGGCGTCGTGACGAGCGTTTCGACGACATAGTGCGACGGCGTAAGTTTGCCTTCCGCTTTCATTTCGGAAAGCAGATACTCTGCCATGAGCGTTCCGATCTGGTTTCCGGTGATGGTCTTCCACTCCGCGTTCGGTTCGTACGTCAGCGGAGCGGCCACGCCAAGACGGTCGGAATCGGGGTCAGTTGCCAGAATGAGGTCGATGTTCCCCTGCTTTTGAGCGTCTTCGATGATGATGTCGAAAACTGCGGGATTTTCCGGATTGGAAACGTGGTTCGGAACGTTCGGGAAATCGCCGGACGGTTCCGCATGAGGTCCGAAAAGCTGAACGTTTTTGAATCCTGCACCGTCGAGAGCCGACAGGACACAGCTACTCCCCACTCCGTGAAGCGGTGAGTAGATGATGTTCAGATCGCGCGGTCCCGGTTTGCTGACAGAAAGCACCGCCTGGAGGAACGCTTCATCGACTTCGTCCTGGCAGTATTCGACGTCGCCGGCTTCCAGTGCCTGCGCAAAGTCGGATGTTTTGACGTTCTGCATCGCCATGACGTTTTCGATGATCTTGACGTCATGCGGCGGGAGGACCTGACCTCCGGTCGACCAGTAGACTTTCACCGCATTGTCGCTCGGCGGATTGTGGCTCGCCGTGACCATGATGCCGCAGTCGCATTTTTTGTATCGGACCATGAAAGACATTTCCGGCGTGCTTCGGTAGCCGTCCAGAAACCAGACTTTAAAGCCGTTGGCGACCATGATCCCGGCGCAGAGTTCCGCGAATTCACGGGAACGGTGCCGCGTATCGTAGGCGATCGCGCAGGACGGACGGCGGTCGGAACCGGTCGATTTCAGATACTCAAGCACGTAGGATGCGAGTCCCTGGGCACTTTCACCGATGGTCACGTCATTGATGACGTTCGTGCCGACGGGGAACATTCTGCCGCGCCGGCCGCCGGTACCGAACGGAATGACCGTCCAGAAGGCGTCGTCCAGAGCCTTCCACTCTTCGTCTGCCGTGAGTTTTTCGATCGTTTCCGCATATTTGGCATACTGCGGTGCCGTGAGCCAGAGACGGATGTTCTCAAGTGCGGATTCGGTGATGCGTTTTTCAGCCGCAGCTTTTTCCAGTGCCGCGAGCGTTTTCGAAAAGTCAGCCATACGGTTCCCTTTGCTTCTGGAATAAAAATCTGAAAATAAAAAAACAGGAAAAAGTTTACTCTTGGATCTCGTTTTTCAGGAAGCCCTCAAGCCATTTCAGGCCGTCTGTGTGGTTCGTGAATTCTCCATTCAGTTCCGCCTGACGGATTTTTTGAAGGAGAGGACCCATTTGCGCACCGGGACGGATCCCGAAATGCATCAGATCGCGTCCGAAAAGGATCTGGGGAGGCCGATTTTCCATGAGATCCAGTTCCTCTGCCAGTTTTGCCCATTCCGGATAAAGGAGGTCTCCCTGCGGAGTGTGCAGTCCGCGTCCATCTCTGTCTGCCGAAACGAGTGCGTGCCAGATCCGGAACGACGCCGGCACCAGCTTGTCGGTCAGGTGCCGAACACTGGATGGATCCGCAGGATGATGGAAATGCCAGCCGTGAAGGGCGACGAGGGGCCGAATGGTCTTGGAGACATTCAGGGGGGCACGCAGTTTCTGAAAAAAGTCGAACGCGGTTTGTGCGCCAAGCTCGGCATGGCCCGGCATGGAGATCCTGTCGTTTTCGTCTTTTTTCCAGGCCGCCGGCTTGCCGATGTCGTGGACCAGTGCGGAAAACATGAGGCAGAGACGTTCGTGAGCCGAAAAGTTTCGTTTTTCTGCGATTTTTTCTGCGGAAATGCAGACTTTGCGCGTGTGCTCCCAGACGTTTCCTTCCGGATGGATCTCCGGATCCTGTTCCGTCTGCATCATGGCAAAAAGTTCCGGAAAACATTCCAGCCAGCCGGTTTCCCGCAGAACATCAAGCCCCTTTTCCGGCCATTTGCCTTTCAGTGCCCATTTTTCCCACTCCGTGTAGAGCCGTTCGCAGGAAAGCGTTTTGAATTCCGGCAGGACCTTCCGGCAAAATTCGACGGTGCGGGATTCCATTGAAAATCCGAAACGTGCGGCAAACTGCATCCCGCGCAGGACACGGAGCGGATCTTCGCAAAACGCTTCCGTTGGTGCACGCAGGATCCCGCGCTTCAGATCTCCCAGTCCATCAAATGGATCGCAGAATGTCCCGTCGAGTCGCATTCCGATTGCGTTGATGGTGAAATCACGCCGGGATGCTGCTTCCTGAAAGGTCATGGAGGAATCCGCGACGACTTCAAAGGCTTTGTGCCCGACGCCGGTTTTCCGCTCACGCCGGGGGATCGCCAGATCGATCTCATTGTCGATCTTCAGCACACTGAAACTCTGTCCGACCTGTCCGACACGAAAATGGGGACGCAGTGCTGCGATGATCTGCTGGTACGTCAGACCATAGATTTCCAGATCCATGTCCTTCGAGGGGATCCCGAGAACATGGTCCCGCACAAAACCGCCGACAAACAGAACGTCTGTCGCGCCAGCCTCACGGAGGAGTTCGTTGATTCGGATGATTTTGGGATCGAAATGCAGCGGTTGGTTCATGGAGCATCTTTCGTGTGTGCTGAGACATTTGCCGGACCGTTTGAGCCATAAAGTGTCTTTGGCGGTACTGCCCGTTTAGGGGGGTCTTCAGCCCGCCATCAGTTTGCGGGCCAGTGCGACGGCGGCGTTCGCATTGTCGCTGTATCCGTTGGCTCCGATCTCATCGGCGTATGCCTGCGTGACGGGAGCTCCGCCGATCATGACTCGGACCGAATCGCGCATTCCTGCCGTTTCCAGTGCTTCGATCGTTTTTTTCATGGCGGGCATGGTCGTTGTCAGGAGCGCGGACATGCAGAGAATGTCTGCCTGATTGTCCTGAAGCGCTTTCAGGAATTTTTCCGGAGCCACGTTCACACCAAGGTCAATGACCTGGAAACCGGCACCCTCGAGCATCGAGACGACGAGATTCTTGCCGATGTCATGCATATCTCCCATGACGGTCCCAATGACGACTTTCCCCATCGGTTCCGTTCCGCTGGCGGCCAGAAGTGGAGAAAGGAGGGCGAGGGATTCTTTCATTGCCCGGGCTGCGATCATGAGCTGGGGAACAAAAAACTGATGCGCTTCAAATCTGCGTCCGGCTTCATCCATTGCCGGGATCATCGAATCGGCGATGATGTTGTGCGGACTGACGCCGGCATCCAGCGCGTCCTGGACAAATTTCTTTGCATCAACATTTTTTCCGCTCAAAATCGCATTAAAAATTTCGGAGTTCATTTCCGCCATGGTGTCTGGATCTCCTTTCAAACTGAGTCTGTTCAGGTACGGCAGAAAAGAAAATGGGGTCCCGATTCCTGGAATCCTTAAGGTTCGGGAACATTGAGAGGCCCCGGCATCTTCTCTGCCCTGTGGTTTGGGTGGTTCAGTCAGCGGCTTTTTCAAGCAGAAGGGCTTTCGCCTGCTTCAGCCATTCGGCCCGTTCTTCTGCGGTGCTCATGATGACGGACGCGAAATTGATCCGCGTGAAATCATCGACGCCGACGGTCTTGAAAACGATATTTTTCCAGAGATTTTCAAGCGGGTCGCCGTTGACGCTGACCTCGATCTCCTGCGGCGTATTGCCGGTCGTGAAGACGATCCC
>CAZRGJ010000020.1:0-17506 GCA_964599445.1 uncultured Planctomycetaceae bacterium
AGCCGTTCAGGAGTCACTCGGCCGGACCTCCCGACTGCGCATTTTCAGCCGGAGGCGGTGCGATCGCATAGCGAACTCGCAGAGGCGGGATCTTCGCGGCAGTGCACCACGGGATCTCCAAAACTTCAGGCGAAACTTCGGCCGTGGGGAACCTTCGTGTGAGAAATTCAGGGATCTCGTCGGGCAGGACCCCCAACCCGGCATCCATTTGGTCTTCGAGTTTCCAGACGACGATCCCGCCGCTTTTCGCAAAGTCTTCATCCGAAGTCCCAATGATCAGCGGTCGGCGTCCCTCTTCCAAACCGTCATAGTAGCACAGAACGCTCGGACGGTCTTTCATGCCGAGTGCTGCGTGTCCGGCAATTTTCCATTGGCCGGTGAGCATGGGACACGGAGTGCTGCCGTACTTTTCGCTCCAGATCTTCTCCAGCTGCGCACCGAGTACCCGTGTCGGAAACTCTGCATGTCCGGGTCTTGAGGTAAACGCATAGCGGAACTGGAAATCCGCCCAGTAGCAGACTGTCGTGACCAGCAGGACCGCCGCCGCGAGCTGAAATCCCCGGCGTATCGGCAAAGTCCCCGGAAAATTCCGGAAAAAGAGCACGTACCAGAGCGCAAACAGCGTCCAGAGCGGAGAACCGTACTGGGACCGCACCATTTCGCTTCCCGTGTATGCAAAAATCCCAATTTGCAGCAGTACGGGGAACCAGAGCATAAACGTAAGAAACCGACGCCGAAACGCAGAGTCTTCAGGATCTTCCGACGCTCCTGCCGCAGAGTGAAGAACGTTCGTGCGGTCCCGTCTCAGCTGCCAAATACACCCGCAAAGAGGGATCAGCGGAATGATGACCGGGAAAATCAGGCAGATCTGGCATCCCAGAAAACGAAGCGGAGTAAGGAGATGATTCCACGAAGAACTTGAACTCAAAACTCCGGCGGCAAATTGAATCGGCGGAAAATCATTCTGGATCAGCCAGTACAGATGCGGAGAAAAAACAAGAAACGCAGCCGCAGTCGTCAGCCAAGGGCCTGGAGTCAGCCAGAACCGTCGGCATTTACGTTCCCAAAAAAGGTAAAGGACCATCGTGAGGACCAGAAGTCCGAGTGAGTACTTGCAGATCATTCCGCATCCCAGCACGAATCCGCACGCCAGCCAGTCGCGCAGCCAATTCCATTCCACAGCCCGAAAAAGAAAGAAGATCGCGAGGCACCAGATGACCGTCGGCGGGATCGAGGTCGTAAAATTCACGTTCCCCATGTTCAGATACCGGTAAGCCGCACACGCGAAAACGATGAGGAGGGCTTTCGTCTCCGAAACATAGTATCGCGAGAGACGCCAGATCGCCCAAAGTCCGACAAAACTGGTCAGCGCACCGCAAACGGCACTCGAAGCGACGATGTGCCCGCAGAGCTGATAGACCGATTCAATACACCAGAACGCAAACGGCGGATGATGCGCCGATCCCAGGACCCATTCCCGTCCAAGGATCAGCTGTTCGATCACGTCAAAATTACTGGGAGCGGTACACATCAGACACGGCAAAACGACCCAGATCCCAAACCACAGTGCAGCAAAACCCCAGAAACACTTCGCAGCCTGCTTCTGACTCAGGCTTTCCATCGGCAGACGTTCCATTAGCTCCCTCTTTCAATAAAATGCTCAAAAGGCAGAAAACAGAACGCCTGCTTTCTGCCTCTGAGTCTCCATCATTTCCGCGCAAGTTCACGCAAACTTACGGAAGCACGATCGGCATGTCTTCCTCGATGCGAATGTCGTGAATCTTGCCGTCGGCGGTGCGGACCTTGAGACGGAGATGCTTGATTACACCGTACTGGACGTCGCCGAACACGTCGTTGAACTTGCGGACCGGGACGAGGCATTTGCCGTTCATCAGGCCTTTCAGCTCTTTCAGAACGTCCGCGCGCGTCGTGTCGGAACCGTACGTCGCCTCGAGCACTTCGCCCGTGAAGTCCTTTTCCGCGTTCTTCATCAGCTCTTCAAGCGCCTTTTTCTCCGTATCTTCCTTCACCTTCAGCTCAAGCGCGGACGGTGCGAGCGTCAGCGGACCGGAGACCTTTTCTGAGTCACCGTCCTGGCGAATGTCGAATCGGTTGATCACCGGCGCAGACTTGATGCGCGGACGGATCGGCGGGATCGTATTCACGGCCTTCGAGTACGGGTCGTACATCGCGCGCACTTCCTGATCGCCGAGATACGGACCATTGCAGTCCACCCACGCGATGAGAAGTTCCGCATCTTCCTTACTGACTTTCACGCCGTGATGCTGCCCGCTGGTCGCGTTCTGGATCAGCTTGCTCGTGGGACTCCACGCGGTGTACGGCGGGAGGGTCTTCAGGTTTTCCGGGTCGTTCTGATGGTAGCCTTCCACGACGAACACACCGGCGAGGTTGATCGGAATGCCCTTTTCGTTCTTCGGCTTACTTCCGCCCCAGCCGCAGTCGCCGGAGACGAGCGTCAGGTACGGCTCACAGAACGGAGACTGATCGCCCGGTCGGGAATGAACGTTGGCCCACCAGCCTTTTTTCGACGGACGGCAGGTCATGTTCAGCTTGGCGTACGCGGGAGATTCCGGATCCTGATGGCATTTCGCGCAGTTCCGGTCCAGAACAGGCTGAACGAAGCGCATGTAGCTGATGCTTTCGGTCCCCCACGGTGCCGGAGTCAGATCGACCGCCGGTTTACGGAGTGCCGACCCCATCTGTCCGCCGCCCATCAGCTTGTTCGAGCGCGTGCTCATATTCGACTCATGGCATCCGAAGCAGCCGCGGTTCTCGCCAGGCATGACGTACGTGAAGGAGCGCATCACGTGGATCGCCTGACCGTTTTCGTCAAGCATCTGGAAGAAAACTGCCTGTCCCGGCGGGATCTTGAAGTTGACGGAGCCGTCCGGTTCGATCGGGACCGTGCCGAGGATGCGCTTCACGCCGTCCGCCTGGAAAACGGAGACTGCCGGCCCGTCGTGCTGGACCGTTTTATTCCACGTCGTGTAGGTCTTGGGGTCCATCTGGATGACGCGCAGATACTTACCCTTTTCGCGCAGGACCGGATCCGCACCTTCGAACACATTGTTGCTGTACAGAACACCGTCGGCCGGTTTTTCGCCGGAACCGATCTTCGGCCACTGCACGAGGTCGGGCTTTTCGACCGGAACGGGACGCGCACGCAGCGGAGACGCATAGTAGGCGTTGAAGTCGCCTTCGTAAACGAGTTCCTTGTTGCCCCAGACGTCCTGGAAGTAAAGATTGAAGAACCACCCATGGTCGTCCCCATTGTACAGACAGCCGCGGCGGACCCAGTCGCGCCAGACCATCTCATGACGCCCCGTCGCATCGCGCGCAGAGACCAGCATGTACTCTTCGGAGAGCGGATACGGAGATTTGTACGCGAAATAGTCGCCGGCTTTATGATAGTCGTAGCTCGGCGGCGGGTCATTCGGTCCGCCGCGGTCTACCGGCCAGCTCGCTTCCGCCCAATTGCACTCGCGCGTGATCAGCTCGAGACCATCCGGGTAATTCAGACCTTTATCCGGGTTGATGTACCCGATCGTGCCGTCAAACCAGGCATGGTGTCCCACTGCGGTGAAGACGACTTTCTTGCTTCCGGGGATCTGACGCGCTTCGGTCAGCACGTCCGGCCAGACGGACTGATTTCCCCAGAACGTCTGCGGATTCGTACCGTCCGGGTTGATCGTCCAGAGGGACTGCACACGCCAGAGCGCTTTGTCGGTGTACTCCCAGCGCGTGAAGATGACTCGGCCGTCCTGCATCATGCTGGGGAGGTATTCCGGCTCACCGTTCGCGGAGATGACGTAAATGTTCTTTCCGTCCGCGTCGCATCGGGCCACGGCAAAAGCGTGCGTCATCGGCATACAGCGGACATAGGAGTGCTGACGGCTCGTGCAGAAGACGATCTTGCCCTGCGGCGTGTAGATCGGATCCAGGTCGTCGTAGTCGCCGACCGTGAGCTGTTTCAGACCGCTGCCGTCAGCGTTCATTTCAAAGAGATGGAAGGATTTCTCTCCCGGAAGACGGTGGGAGAAGAGGATCTTCTTTCCGTCGAACGAAACGTCCGGACGCCAGAACGACCCGCCGTCATCCAGCAGCGTACGCTTGATCTCGCCCGGATTCAGCCCCACGACGAGGAGTTTTCCTCCGTCGGTCGCCATGAACCCGTTGCGATGACGCGCTTCGTGCCCCCATTCATCGCACGCATCGCCAGGTTTCCCGCGCGGGTACGGATTGTCGATGACCACGATCTCATTGAAGTTCAGGAGCGGATTGCGCATTACGATCTCGCGCTTCGCACGGCGGACGGAAAGATAGAATTCCTTCGCAGTTTCCGGCGTTTCCTGCGTTCCGGAGAACTTCTTCTCCACGTCGGCCAGAGCCGCGAGCTGCGGAGCCAGATCCGGCGCACCGTCGAGCTTCGCGATACGTGAGGCCGCTTCACGTGCGTAGATGATCTCCTGTTTTGCCTTCTCGAAAGTCGGCTGATTGTCGCACTGGAAGAGATAGTCGGCTTCCAGCTGCCGGATCCCTTTTTCCGTCGTGGGCTGATACTGCGCAGATGCCGGAGAGACGAAGCTCACCAGGCAGACCGAGATCAGCGCAAGGGCGGCGAGAACATTTTTTCTCATGATTTGATCTCCCTAAACGATAAAACGGTAAAATTAATTGACTCTAATTTTTTATTTTACTCCAAAACCGGCTCTGTGCAAGTACCCCGATGAAAAAAATCTCATGATTTCCGTACTTTTCATGACAGATACGCCGGAGATCTTCATTCACCAGCTCATCAGCACACCGATTTGCCGATTCATTCATTCGGATCATTTCCGGTTCGCTGGACCTTTTTCTCATCGCGCAGGAACCAATCCTGTCCGTTTTTCGACAGTTTATTGTCCCGGAAGATCCCGCTTGAGCCGTCGATCACCGCGATCCCGTAGGCTGCATTGTGTTCCACGATACAGTCGGCCGCCAGAACGGAAGCCTCCGACTCCGCCATGAGGCCGGTACCTCTGCATCTTCGGAAAATGCAGTCCCGGAACGTTCCGCGTGCGTTTTCCGAGATCACCGCTCCCATCTCATTCTGATCGGTGAAATCGCAGTTTTCAGCCTGAAGCTGCGTCCCTTTTTTCGTGATGTAGAGACCGCAGGACTGATTCTGGATGAAACGGCAATCCCGGATCTTTCCTTTTGCGCCGCCAGAATGGAGCATTCAGAACATTTCCTGATTTTGAAAGAAACAGAAGATCACCTCGACTTTGGCGTTCTGCATGGCATTCAGACCGGCGGTTTTGTTTCTCTCAAATCGGCATTGCGTCAGAGTCGCGGAGGATCTGTCGAGCAGCTTCACGCCGACGCCGCACTCCGTGAACCGCGAGTCGAAGATCTTCACGTTCGTCTCTTTTCCGGAGAGGGCCGTGCCGGACGAACACCGCTGGAAATCGCAGTTTCGGACCTCCGCTTCCCCCGAATCACGCAGGATCAGACCTTCCGTCGTGCTGTCCGAGAAAAGGCAGCTTTTCAAAACACACCGGCTTCCCTCACTGATCTGCAGGTCGATCAGCGTATTGCTCCAGAACGTGCAGGCATTGAACTCTCCCTGGATCCCGCCTTTCAGAACGATGCCGATCCGTGATTTCTCAACGATAGTCTCGTCGAAATTCCGCCGTCACCCGGACTGCCGCACTGCGGGCGTTGAACAGAAGACGCGACTTTTTTTCTTTTTCGCTTTCCGGCTCATTGGGGATCGTACGGACTCCGCCTTCATTTCGGATCGAAAGATTCTGCACGCGCACGATCCCGGACTTTACGTAAAGAACGTTCTTCTCTCCCCCCGCAAGCAGCACATCTTCCGGCTTCTCTCCAAGTCCGCGCAGCGTCAGATTTTTCCCGATCGTCAGTGGTTCCTCCACCTCATGGATCCCAGAACGGATCTCGATCGTTCCGCCTTCTGCCGCCATCGCGTACGCCTCTGCGAGTGTCCGGGCATCATCCGGCACCGTGACGGTCCGAAACTCCGGCTTCCGTTCCGGCTTCAGAGGCTTCGTTTTCGCGCCGGCCTCCGTTTTCGCGCCAGCTTCCGTTTTCGCGCCAGCCTCCGGTACATTGCCGACCTGGGCAAAGAGCGTTCCCGTACCGACGGCGACATTCAAACTGACTGCCAACCAGAGCAGCAAACACATCCTTCCGCAATCAAGCTGATTTTTCATCGCAGGTCTCCCATATTTCAGACTTAAACAGAAAATTTACACGATGCACCATTCTGGATCTCCAGTTTACCCCATCCCGTTCCGTATGTCAAGCGGGGGCTAAAGATGCGTTTTTCCCGCCTGAACATCTCCCATCCTGTGCGATACTTGAGCATGTGCGGTGGGAGTGCGCATTCCGTAACTTCAGGTTTTTTAGCGGGAGGATCTCACATGACTCCAAAAAATCAGGACAGAACAAACGGCAATCTGGTGCGAAAAGAAAACCTTTTGGCCAAAATTTCACAAAAACGGCACTTCTTTTTTCACGCAGAGACGTAAAGATCCCGAAGAGGACGCAGAGAGAGCTTCGGAAAAATTTCTCTTTGCGTCCTTCCGGATGTTCCCCATTCACGGCTGCGTGAGTACCGAGCGATTCGCTTTTGCGTCTTTCAGAAACGTCTCAAGTGCCTCCGTTTCGCCGTTTTTCAGAAACTCGCGGACCTGCTCGAGCTTTTCGGTGAACGTCTCCAGCGCAGCAAGCACATTCTGCCGATTGTCCGTCAGAATATCGCGCCAGATGTCCGGACTTCCCGCCGCCAGCCGCGTCATGGAGAGGTAGCCTGTCCCCGAGAACGGATAGAGGGACGGATCCGTCGCTGCGGAAAGCAGGCAGGAGATCAGGTGCGGCAAATGGCTCGTTCGGGCCAGGACGGCATCGTGTTCCAGCGGAGGCATGAAGACGACGTTTGCGCCTGCGTTTCGCCACATCTGCGCGATCTTTTCGTATGCGTCCGCCGGTTCCGGATTTGTCAGGACGGTCGTCTTGCCGACGAAGAGATTTTCGTCTGCCGCAGCGGCTCCGGAAGTCTCTTTTCCCGCGATCGGATGTCCGCCGATGAAGACGCAGCCGAACTTCTCGCAGAGTTCGTGGAAATCGTCAAAGATCGAGGCTTTCGTGCTCCCGACGTCGGTGAATATCGTGCCGGGCTGAACGTGCGGGAGGGCCGCGCGAATGGTCTGTGCGATCGTCTCGACCGGCGTACAGACCACGACGATCTCCGCGTCCCGAACGGCAGCTTCGACCGTGCCGGCGATCTGGGTGATGCACTGCGTTTCGAGTGCCGTTTCCAGATTACTTCGTCTGCGTCCAAAACCGGAAATGGAATTGGCCGCTCCGCGCGAGAGGAGGGCTTTTCCCAACGAGGCGCCAATGAGTCCGACGCCGAGAATTGCGATTTCTTTCATGTTCGTTCCGTAAAAAACGGGGTTTCCGGCCGTTTCCCGAAAACCCCATGAAGGTGACTCAGTTCTTTTTCTGCTCTTTGGCCCACGTGTCTTTCAGCGTGACCGTGCTGTTGAAGACGAGCTTTTCGGGGGTGGAGTCTTTATCGCAGCAGAAGTACCCGAGCCGCTCAAACTGGCATCGGAATCCCGGTTCCGCACTCGCGAGCGACGGTTCCGCCTTGCAGCCGGTCAACGTGACTTCGGAACCCGGATTGAAGTCCGTGACGCCAGTTTCCGGATCCTTCACGAGAAGCGGTTCCGGGAAGAGGCGGACTTCCGTCTCCACGGCATGAGAAGCCGAGACCCAGTGGATGGTCCCCTTGACCTTGCGTCCGTCGGGAGCCTGACCGCCGCGCGTTTCGGGATCGTACGTACATTTCAGTTCCACAACATTTCCGTCGGCGTCCTTCACGACTTCCTCACACTTGATGAAATACCCCCAGCGCAGACGCACTTCCTTGCCCGGTGCGAGACGGAAGTACTTCTTCGGCGGCTCTTCCATGAAGTCGTCCTGCTCGATGAACAGTTCGCCGGTGAACGGGATCTGACGCGTACCGTCTTCCGGGCGTTCCGGATTATTCACGGCATCAAGGTAGTCCACTTTGCCCGGTTCCCAGTTCGTGATGGTGATTTTCAGGGGACGCAGGACCGCCATGACGCGCGGAGCGACGGCGTTGAGGTGTTCGCGGACATGGAATTCCAGCAGACCCATGTCGACGCAGGAGTCCACTTTACTCACTCCGATGGTCTTGCAGAACTTCCGGATCGCTTCCGGTGTGTAGCCGCGGCGGCGGATCCCGCAGATGGTCGGCATTCTCGGATCGTCCCACCCGCGGACCACGCCCGTATTCACGAGCTTCAGAAGCAGACGCTTGCTCATGACCGTACCGCTGAGGTTCAGCCGGGCAAATTCGATCTGGCGCGGATTGTAGATGCCGAGGTTCTGGCAGAACCAATTGTAGAGCGGACGGTGATTTTCAAACTCCAGCGTGCAGATGGAGTGCGTGATGTGCTCGATCGAGTCGCTCTGACCGTGCGTGAAGTCGTACATCGGGTAGATACACCATTTGTCGCCCGTGCGGTGATGCGTGGCGCGCAGAATGCGGTACATGACCGGGTCGCGCATGTTCAGGTTGGGACTCGCCATGTCGATTTTGGCGCGGAGCGTTTTGGAGCCGTCCGGGAACTCGCCGTTCTTCATGCGGGTGAAGAGGTCAAGGTTCTCTTCCACACTGCGGTTCCGGTAGGGACTTTCCGTGCCGGGTTTCGTCAGATCGCCGCGCGTCTGGCTGATCTCTTCGCCCGTCAGATCGCAGACGTACGCCTTCCCTTCCTTGATGAGCTGGACCGCCCAATCGTAGAGCTGATCGAAATAGTCGGACGCAAAGAACTTTTTGTCCCACTGGAAACCGAGCCACTGAATGTCTTCCTGGATCGATTCGACGTACTCGTCTTCCTCTTTCGAGGGGTTCGTGTCATCGAAACGGAGATTGCATTTCCCGCCGTATTCCTGCGCGATGCCGAAGTTCAGGCAGATCGACTTTGCGTGTCCGATGTGCAGATAGCCGTTCGGTTCCGGAGGAAAACGGGTCTGGAGCTCGGTATGCTTCCCGGACGCGAGATCTTCTTCAACGATCTTTCGGATGAAGTCTTTGGAACCTCCGTTTTCATTGCGAACTTCTGCTTCTGCCATTTTTTCGCTCCTGCGTAAAACTGAAATGAGTCATGAAAATCAGGTAAATTTTCCCCCCATTTTAACCGAAAGAAAAAATAAAAAAAGGAGGGGAGAGAACAAAAAGAGCAAAAAAAATCAAAACATCAAAAAGTTCTTGAAGAGGGAGTCTGAAGGAGGATCAACTTTCAAGATATTTCTCCCTCACGAGCGTTCATAACATGACGGGCAGCCAGATTTTTCCCGAAGGGTAAGATCGCGCGTGGGACCTTCAGCCAAAGACTTGCTCCGGGAATTCTACTGCTGAAAACATTAAAAACACAAAACGGCACGAAACGCGCAAAACGATTTTGAAAGTATCTTAAAATCACTTTGTGTTTTTTCGTGCCGCATTCGTGTTTTCCTGTGGTGAAATTTAAAATACGGTCTTACGCATCAAACGGACCGAAGACGGCTTTGACGGTCATGGATTCGTCGTTGGCGGTAAGATAGTAGACCTTGAATTTGCGGCCTTCCTCGTACGCTTTCACCACCACGTGGCCTCCGAGCTTCACGAGGTCCTTCTGCCATGTTTCGTCTGCCATTTTCTTCATCTTTTCCGGGTCGCAGTACGTCGGGCAGACAAGACGGTCTCCGGGGTAAAGTTCCCGCGAGCACATCGTTTTCATCGTGAGTTCGTTGACGTGTCCCACCGTCCACACATTATTCACGTAGACACGCGCCTGGACCGCCTGCACGAAATCCGGACACATCGCGTCCCGGGAGGCATGGTGATTCGCCTTGCACACGCTGACTTTTCCGACCGTTCGTCCGACGATCGCCTCGATCCCCGCGTCTTTCCCGTTTTCATCGAGGACCACTCCGCTGATGTCTCCGCCCGTAAAGAATCGGAACGGACCATAAGAAAGACGGAAGCCGATGCTCAGCGGATTTTCGTTGACTCTTCCGTTCTTGTTGTTCGGGTACTTCAGGTAAAGATTTTCCGTCGGAAGCACCACGGTCGGATCGAATTCCTGCTCCGGTTTCGGAGCCTCAAGACAGACAGTCCCGCTTCCGCAAACGTTCAGGATCAGGAACCTGCCCGCGTATTTTTTCGGGTCTTTCTTCAAAACGAGCTGGTCCGCGCGTCCCACGGTGAACGGCGTGCGCTTCAGTCCGTTCGTTTTTTCCTGGTACTCAACGAATTTGAGCCAGTTGGCCGTCTCGCGCTGCTTCATGGCCGTCACGGGAGCCTCATAGTCCGGATACGACCGGTCAAACGCCTCGCCGAAACGGAGAAACTCGCCGACCTGCGCGGCTCCGCCAAGATCGTAGTCGTTTCCGCGTCCTTCAGTCTTCCCGGCAAAGAAAAGTCCGCCGCCGCAGTGGTCGCTGTGGAAGTGGGAGCACATCAGATAATCGACCTTTTTCCCGAACGGATTGACCCGCTCCACATACCGTGCGATCCACTCTCCCGAACGGCGTGAATCGTCGGGAAGCTGGATCGTGCTGTCCTTTCGGCGATAGTCTCCCGCATCCAGAAGCATCGACGTGCCGTCCGGATAGATGTGGAAACACGACTCCGCGTTCCCAGTGTAGATGAAATGCAGATCCAGCTCGCCTTCCTTCCAGCCGGCGTACGGTTTCCCGACTTCCGGAGATTCCGAAGGTACCGGAGCCGGGATCTCCCGCATTTCCTCCGCATTGCAGGTAAGCACGTTTCCAAACTGTACCGCCGCAATGGACGAAACAGCACACTGACTCAAAAACAGACGGCGATCGATCGAATTAGGATTAGGCATGGCAGGTCCTGAAGGGTTAAAGGATGGATATTTCACGCAAAACGGCAAACGCTCCGCTCCGTTTCACTTTTCCAGTTTACCCGATTCTTCCCTTTCTGTCAAGCAGGGGGACCGATTCTTCCGTTACGGCATCTGGATGATCTTTGCCGTCCTTACGGTCTTTACTGTCTATGGACGTTGAATTTCGGTCTGCGCCCCCCAAACGGTGCGTTCTGAAACAAAAAAACAGGAGGGCATCCCGTTAAGAAAGCACTCCTGCTCAAACGCATGTCCTGCCCGCCGGAGAGACGGACAGGAACGGAAAATTTACGTCAAACTTACTTCATGCGGAAGTTGACCTTGACGACACGCGAGCTCAGGAAGTCGCGCGGATTCGTCGAGATCGCCGTCAGCTCGAGGAAGATCTGGTCGCCCGCTTCGAATCCAAGGCTGGTCCACGTTTCACGGGTGATGGAGAGGATGTCCGCATCCGTGGTCAGATTCATCACCTTGTACTCGCCGTTACGCGCATCGCTGTAGAGCAGCTGGTACGTGTAGTTTTCGGCCGTCGTGTTGGTGACGCCCTTGAAGGACTTCAGGTTGCCCGTAGTGTCGATACGGAGCTGCGGGTTGCTCAGCGCCTTCGGTTTCGCGAGACGCACGCTCTTGGAGACCGACTGGGAATCCAGATACAGCGTGTTGGTCGTCAGATCCATGAAACCTTCCGCGAACGCCTTGAACTGGACGTTGCCGCCGGCGAACTGGTCGGAGACCGTCACCGTGCAGGAACCATCCGCATTTTCGACGACCGTCGCACCATTCTGCTTCAGTTCGTCAAGCGACGTTTCGTACCAGTTGGACCACTTGCCGCCGACAGCCTGCACCTTGTAGCGGATGTTGATCGACGTGCCGGCCGGATAGGCACTGCGCTGTTTCGCCGAGACCGTGAAGGTGACCGTGCCGGTCGTCTTCGTCTGGTAGTTCGGACGTTCCAGCGTCGTGACCGTGATCTCGCTTTCGTAAACGGACACATCGTCCGCCTTGAGGCGATAGTCGTACTTCTTGCCGTCACGGAAGGTCCGCGTACCGGCTTCGACGATGATCTCGCCCTCGCTGGAGATCAGGACCTCGATCTCCTTCCAGCGATTGTCGCCGTCCGTGTCGAGTTTGTACTCGAACGTGTAGCTGACTCCGGCGGCCGCCTTGCCGAGATTGAAGATCAGATTGCTGCCTTCCTGGTAGATGAAGTCGATCTGTTCACCGGCGGAGTTGATCGTCAGTTCCACCGACGCCTTCGTCGTGACGCCGTTGCGGGTGATCGTATCGTTCGTGCCGGGGGTGATCGTCAGCTCGCCGGTCACGGAGTCGATCGAGACGACCGTATCGCCGTTTCCGGAGGTGTAGACCATGTCGCCGACCGCCATCGTACCGCCAGCCGCGAAGGAGACGCTTTCCGCATCGTCCAGATTCTGGATGAGGTTGCCTTCCACTTTCAGCTCGTTCATGCCGTAGGTGACGCCGTTGAAGGTGACTTCATTGTCGTCCGCCGCCGACGTGATCGTGCCGGTGTAGGAGCTCTCGCCAGTCTGGAGCGCGACGCCTTCCGGAAGCGTGACGTCTTCCACGACATCCTGGGTCAGGACGACCGTATTGCCGTCTTCCAGAGCTGCGAAGGAATCGAGTGCTTCCTGGAGACTGCTGAAGCTGTAGGACGTGTTGCCTTCCGCATCGACGATGACCGCGGCAACCGGATCGGTATCTTCAACGATCGTATTGCCTTCGCTGCTGTTCGTCTGCACGAGACCGACCGCCTGGACCGGGATGTCCGTGACGGAACCGTCTTCGTTCGTGATCTTCACGGTGACGTTCTTGATCGTGTTGCCAGCTTCCTGGATGTAGTTGCCGTTTTCGTCTTCAAGCACAGCGTCGGACCATCCGAGGATCGCGCCCGGAGCAGAGAAGCCGGGGAATTCGGCATACGTGGAACCGATGCTCGTGATCGTGACGTTCTCGACCGTGTTGCCGTAGAACAGTTCGGAGAACTTGTTCGTCGCCGAGGTAACGTCGGTACTTCCCGCGATACCGCCGACCAGAACGGAACCGAAGATCTCGACGTCCTTGACCGTGCAGCCGATGATGCGGTCCGGATGCTTGGCGCCTTCCATGTACTGACCCACGATACCGCCGCAGTGGCCGTCGGCTTTCTCGTTCTGGCGGATCGTACCGTTTTCGACCGTGCAGTTCTGGATCGTGTCCGCGTACCAGCAGTAAGCCGCGCCGAGGACACCGCCGACCTGCTGATTACCGACGATCTCGAAGTTCCGGACCGTGATGTCGTGGATCTCGAATGCCATATTCTTCACGACAGTATCCCACCAGACTTTACCGATGGCACCGCCGACGTAAGTATCGCCGGAGACCTTCACATTTTCGAGGGTGAAGTTGCCGACCTTGTATCCGATGCATCCGAACAGACCGGCATAATCCGTGTCGCCCGTGATGGTCAGATTGCTGATCGTGTATCCCTGACCGTCGAACGTACCGAGGAACGGAACCTCTTTGTAGCTTCCGGCACCAGTCGGCATGAAGCTCTGTCCGATCGGCGTCCAGTTGGCGTACTCGGAGAGATCGATATTGTCCGCGAGCTTGACCGTCTTGCCCTCGAAATTATCGACGCCGGAGTTGACCAGCTGAGCGAGATAGGCGAGGCCCTTCGCGCTGTCGATGGTGAGTTCCGCGGCTTCCGGATCGTACCAGGTGGTGTCGACGACAATGACTTCACCCGCCGGGTTGTCCTTGCTCTGCTCGACGAGCGGAGAATCCGCGTCGGTGACCGTCAGTTTGTTGCCATTGGTCTGGACCGTGATCTCCGTGTCTTCGAAATCGCCGTAGATGCCCGGAAGTTCCAGCTTGTCCGTCGTCAGATCGCCGGTGAGCGTCACGATGAGTTCCGTATCGCTGATGATGTCCATCACGACACGGGTACCGTTGATCTCGGCGACCGCAGAACCGATGGCGACGCTGCTTTCCTTCACGATCTCTTCACCGTCGGCCGTGAGGATCTTCACGGTGACGTTTTCGGCCGTGTTGGGACCTACGATCGGAATGTTCTCATCCAGCCAGTTGTCGCGCTTGATCCCTTCGGTACCGTCGCCGAAGTAGTTGAACTCGAGACCGAACATGGAACCGGCAGAGTAAATGTCGCGGTAATCGTCTTCGTAGGCCGTATCGTTCGTCTTGTCGACCGTGACCGTCGAATCCGTGATCTTGTTGCCGGACTGGATGAACCGGATATCCATATCGTCAGCCGCGTAACCCGCGATACCGCCGACGCAATAGTAGCCGGAGACGTCTGTGCCGGTGACGGTGTTGCTCGTCAGCCGGTTGTAGGCGAAGTTGCCCACGACACCGCCGACATGGTATCCGCCGACGACATCGCCGTTTTCGTCAAAGGCGAGCTTCGACGTGACCGTGCAGTTCGTGACCGTGCAGTTTTCGATGACGTTCTTTCCGCCGCCGCCCGCGCTTCCGAAGAGACCGCCGACATGGGATTTGCCCGTGATCGTCGAATCGACAACGTGGACATTCAGGATCTGGAACTGGTTCGGAGCGTCGCCGCTGAGGTTCAGACCCACACCGGCCGCCGCACCGACATTTGAGCCGGCCGTGATGTTCGCGCCCTGGATCGTGAAGTTCTTGAGCGTCGTGGTGTTCTTCGCCCAGCTTCCGGTGCTCAGCGCGCCGAAGAGACCCGCGTTGTTGAGCGTCGGATCGTTGATCGTCAGGCCGGTGATGACGCAGCCCTGACCGTCGAACGTACCCCAGAAGGAGTTCGCAGCCGTTCCGATCGGCGTCCAGTTTTCGTAGGCGGAGAGGTCAAGCTCAGCCGTATCCACGAGGATCGTCTTGCCGTCGAAATTGTCCGTGCCACTGTTGACCAGCTCAGCGAGTTTCGCAAGTTCAGCTGCCGTGGAAATGTAGTACGTGCCGTCTTCCGCCGGGTTCGTGTACCAGTCAGAAGCGTCAAGGACATATTCGCCCGTGATCGTGACTTTGTCGAGGAGAGCCTCATCCGTAACGGTCAGCGTCTTGCCGTTCGTGACGATCTCGATCTGCGTATCGTCAGAATAATCGCCCGGAAGCACGATGTCGCTTGCCGTCATGTCGCCCAAGATGGTGACGCGGCTCGCGTCTTCACCGACCGCGTCAATGACGACTCGGGTACCGTTGACCGAAACGATCGTGGAACCAACGACCGCGTTACCGAGTTCAACCGTTTCACCGTCGGCCGTGAGGACCTGCGTCACGACGTTTTCGCCGATGGTGTTGCCGGTTTCGGAACCATCCAGCTCATAGAGGTATTCCAGACCGAAGATCGCACCGGCGGAGTAGACATCGCGGTAGTCATCGTCAAATTCCAGATCACTGCGTTTGTTGGCCGTGACCGTGATGTTGTTGACCGCATTGTCCGCGTGCTTCATCGTGGCCGTAGTATCGCCGCTCGCGTAGCCTGCAACACCGCCGACACTATAGTAACCTTCGATGTCCGTGAATTCCACCGTATTGCCGGTCAGCGTATTGTAGGCGAAGTTGCCCACGATACCGCCGACGTGGAAACCGCCGTTCACATCACCGTTTTCGTCAAAGGAGATCTCCGCCTTAATGGTGTTGCGGAAACCTTCATCAGCAGTGACCGTGCAGTCTTTAATGACGTTTCTGCCTCCCCAGCCGCAATCGCCGATGATCGCGCCGACACGTTCCGAACCGACGACCGCGGCGTTCTTGACCGTGACGTTTTCGATCGTGTAGAAGACACCGTAAGCGTCTCCGCTGCTGGCGACACCGTAACCGATGACCGCGGCGACAGCTTTGCCGCCCGTGACTTCCACATTTTCCAGCGTGAAGTTCTTCACGACCGGCTGGACGACATCATTGTACGGATTGCCGTCATTCGGGGAGAACGGATGCCCGACACCGCCGAACAGACCCGCGCCGTCGAGCGTCGGATCATTGATCTTGAGGTCAGAGATCGTGTAATTCTGTCCGTCGAACGTACCCTTGAACGGATTCGCGCTCGAACCGATCGGCGTCCAGTTTTCGTAGTCCGCAAGACTGATATTGGCATCGAGTTTCACCGTTTCGTTCAGGAACGTAACGCCGGAGTTGACCAGCTCGGCAAACTTCGCAAGTTCACCCGCCGTGGAGATGACGTAAACGCCTGCTTCCGCCGGGTTGGTGTACCAGTTGGATTCGTCGAGGATGTAATCGCCGATGACTTCCGTTTCGTTGAGGACCGCGGCGTCCGTGATGGTCAGCGTTCTGCCGTTCGTGACGACTTCCGCCACCGTCGAATCAGCGTAAATGCCCGGAAGCTCGAAGTCGGCAGCCGTCATGTTGCCGAGGAGCACGACACGCGCGTCGCCGTCTTCCGTGGATTCCACGATCGAGAACGTACCGTTGACGGTCAGGAACGTCGAGCCGACGACATTATTTTCAAGCGTCGCGGCCACTTCGCCGTTTTCGACGACCTGGACAGTCACGCCTTCGCCGATCGTGTTCGCAGCCTCATTGCGGTCATCGGTATAGTTGTTTTCCAGACCGCACATGGCACCTGCCGTGTAAGCTCCGGCATAACCGCTCAGATCCAGATCGGTTCCCTTGTCCACGATGATCGTCGTGTTGGAAACACTGTTTCCGGTATGTTTGAAGTACGTCACGCCTTCATCTGCCGCGTCGCCCGCGATACCGCCGACGCTCCAGAGAGCCTTGACCGTGGTATTCGTGACGGCATTGTCCTTCAGCGTATTGTATGTGAAGTAACCCGCGATACCGCCGGCATGACCGCCGCCGCTCACACTGCCGTTTTCGCCGATGCCCGGAGCCGCGGTGATGGTGTTGTTCTCACCTTCCAGCTTGCAGTTGGAGATGACGTCTTTCCGCCGCCGCCCGCATAACCGATGATGCCGCCGACCGCTTCACGACCGGTAACGCTCGCGTTCTTGACCGTCACGCCCTGCACGCAGAACAGGTTCGCCGCATCACCGAAGATGTTCACGCCCTCACCAACGACCGCGCCGACGCGGGAAGCCGCATTGATCGTCACGCCGTCAAGCGTGAAGTTCTTGATCGTCGTCGTGTTCGTCGACCAGTTCGCGACCCCCACCGCACCAAACAGACCGGCACGGCTGAGCGAGGCATCGTCGATCGTCAGGTTGGAGATCGTATATCCGCCGCCGTCAAACGTACCCTGGAAGGTATTCGCAGAGGTTCCGATCGGGGTCCAGTTTTCGTAGATGGAGAGATCGATATGGTTCGCAAGTTCGATGGTCTTGCCGGCGAACGACGTTCCATTGTTGACCAGAACGGCAAGAGCCGCAAGTCCCTGTGCGTCCATGATGCAGAACGTGCTCTGCGTCATGTCGGCGAAGGGGCTGGTGTTCACGATTACCACGTCGTTTTCCGGATCCGCCGCCGCGATTTCGACCAGCTCGGCATCCGGGTCGGTGATGGTCAGCGTGTAGCCGTTCGTCGCGACTTTCATCTCCATGCCGCCGTAGATGCCGTCAATGACGATC
>CAZRGJ010000021.1:0-16903 GCA_964599445.1 uncultured Planctomycetaceae bacterium
GAGATCGTGCATTATTTCACGGTTTCCAAGTGACGCGGGACGCGTCACCTCCCAACGTCGCTTCCCAATTTGTGCGAGATCGTGCATTATTCCACGGTTTTCAAGTGACGCGGGACGCGTCACCTCCCAGGGTTTCCAAGTTTTGGAGGCGGCGCGTCTCGCGTCGCTTTCCGACGCGCATGGGACCTTTAGCCGAGCAACTTTGAAACCTTTACGCGAATCTACCCTTCGGGAAGATTCACTACCCGCGAAGAGTTCACGTTCGTGAGGAAGGAACATTTTGGAAATTGTTCCTCCCTCAGACTCCCTCCTCAAAAACTTTTTAGTATTTTGATATTGTGATATTGTGATGTTCTTTTTCTTACTCACACTCACACGTCAAATACTTTATCGTCTCGGTCGAACCGCCAGATATTGTGCCTTCACCGGTCAAAAGTTCAATCTTCTGTACCGTGTCGGTTTCCAGACGGATGAAATTCTCACCGAGAATGACGTTCGCCGGAACTTCCACAATCCCGGAAGTGTTCAGGTTCACCGGAGCGGAGACCGTGCCGGAAAGCGTTACTTCGGAAATGCTGAAACTGTTTTCGCCCGTCAGAGTCACCGGACCGGAAACTTCCACAGGTGCGGATACCTGCGCCGTCATGTTTTCCAGCGAAACGGACTGTCCGGAAAGGTCGAGGACTCCCGAAAGTTCCACCTCCTGCGAGATGGAACACGTTCCGCCGGTCGGAATGGTCAGCGTCTTTTTCGTCTGGGAAAGTGCCGACGGTGTCCAGCTTGTAATGTGCGACGCGGTGAAGGTTTCGGAACTGTGCAGAGTCACCGAACCGGAGACCTCCGTCGGAATGGACACTGTGCCGGAAACTGGTCCGGTAAATGTTCCGCTTCCGGTCAACTTTCCAGCTCCGGAAAGTTGCGCGTTCACCGAGGGTGCCGAACCGTTCCAGATCGGCAATTCCGCCGAAGTGTACGAAAGCTCGCACCCGTTCAGCTGGACGTCCGTGACGACTTTCTGCGGGGTGAAACAGTTCGAGAAGTCGAAACTCACCGAAACGGAAACTCCGGAAAGATCGACTCCCAGAGCTTCGGCAAGGTCGCCAAGGTCCAAAGTCACCGAACCGGTAAATGGACGCTGGATGACGTTTCCGTTTTCGTTCAGACTTCCGGAGAATGACGCACTGGAGATGATCGGAATCGTTCCGGAAGTGTACGCCAGCGCGGCAGGTGTGAACGTGACGGACTGGAGCACTTCCTGACTTTCGCCCCCTGACAAAGTGACCGATCCGGAAGCGTTGAGCGTTCCGGAAACTTCCACAGGCGCGGAAATGTCCAATTCCGCCGAGCCGGAAATGCCGACCGAAGTGTTCACCTCGCCGGAAAGGGAAACATCGCCGGAAACGACCGCCATTCCGTTGACCTGAACAGGTCCGGAAACTTCCACATCCGCGGAAATGGTCCCCTCGGCGGAAATGTTGACTTCCTGAGGTTCCGTTTCCAGAAAGATCTCGTTCTGGTCGAGAATGACGTTCGTGACGGCTTCCACTTCCGAGCCGGTCGGCGTAAATTCCAGCCCTTCAAACGTTCCGCCGGTGAGAACTTCGATCTCTTTCGTGACCCAGCCGGCCGAAACATCCGGAATGGTGATCCACTTCTCAAGGTACTGAAACCACCAGAACGGCAAGACCTCGCCGGCTTTCCATCCTCCGCACGTTCCGCATCCGCACAGGTCGTGACCTTCCGGACCATAGACGGTTTTGATGATCGGGCACTCTCCCACATCGTTCCCGCATTGGTCAACGAGCCGGGCCTGTGCACTTGAGCAGCATGAAAGATCTTCCAGAAGTCTGAACCAGACCCACTGTCCATCGTCCCCCATGTTCACATACGCCTGAAGAATGACGCCTTCGCACGGTTCGATACTTTCGGAAGGTTCCGAATGCCAGAGGATCCTGTTCTTCCCGAACGGCGAAGCCTTCAAAACGTCCGACCTTCCCGGAATCGGAACGGCGAACGGATACGTCAGCGACGTCTCATCCTCAAACAGAATGCGAACTGCCGTCGGACCGGAGATCACGGCAGGTTCCACACTCATCGGCGTGACGGACTTCTGGGAGATGCCGATCCTGTCGAAATCATCGACCGGCAGACTTCCGGCAGCTTCCACGCCCCTTCGCATTCCTTCCGAAATGAAGAGTTCGTCGGACCTTTCATTCCACGACGCGTTCACGACCCTCTGGACCGCGAACGGCTCCAGCGTTCCCGCTTCGCTGGGGTTTTCCAGCTGGACGCGGTTGGTATCCCGCTGGAAGTTCAAAACGTTCGGCGGCTGAACATCGGGCACTCGGACCGAATCCCGCAGCCGGTTCCAGCTTCCGGCGGTCATCGTGTATTTCACTCCGCTGCCCGCGCGATTTCCAAATTTCGACATTCCTCACCTCATTTATTAATAATTAGCGTCGGCTTCAGCTCCGGATCGTATGGGCCTTCCACGGAAGTGATCATCGCCCAGTCACAATAACTTCCTGTGCATAGCGCGTTCAGCTGCTTTTTTGTCAGCCAGACACACCAGTCGGGGGTCCCATCTTCCGTGCCGTAAATATTCCCGTGGGAGTTCAGCAGCAGAACGTATTCAGTCCCGTTGACCTTTCGATAACCGGCAATGCACATCGCGTGCATCCATGAACCGCGCAGGACCGCGACGACCTGCCCGTTTTCATCCAGCCGCGAGCCGTTCACTTTCTCGGAAGTTCCAATGACGACCGGGTATCCCTGCTTCTGCGCCTTGATGATCCAGTCCGCGGATCCATCCTGCGGACCGGTATAAAACGCGAAACCGGTTTGTCTTTTTTCCGCCGCTTCCTGTCCGGTCAAAGCCTTCGTGTAGGAAATATCGCCGTATGGACCGACTGCGGACTCGGGGAAGTTCCCCAGTTTCTGAACTGTCTCCATAATTTTCGAGATGGTTTGACCTCCCAGCCGGATCCGCCTTTTGAGCAGATCTACGCCGCGCGGGGATTCATCTTCTCCAGCTTTTGCTCACTGAACAGATGGTTCCTCTGCCAGATGAGCCGGGTCAGATAACCCGCGCACGCCGCCATTCCCGCGCAGTCGGTGGATGTTTGTGTCGTGACGAAAAGCACGTCCGCGTTTGGATCTTCCCACCACGTTAAAGAGGAATCACATTCCGCGTCTTTTTCATCCAGCGCCTTCGCGGCGGATCCCCAGGTCACGATGGCTGGACGGTCCGCAGCGTCCCAAGGCACTGCCTGTTTTAATACTTCATCCAGAAACACCGCTTCGCCGGTCTCCTGTGCCGTGAACTTTTGGATCTGTTCCGGAATATATCCGTGCGTGATCGCCAGATCGCTCATCTGGTCTCCTCCTTGATCAAAGCCGTCAGCCCTTCTTTCGCCGCGGCAGTACTTGTCCATTGGATCGTCATCGTCCACTCCGTCAATTTGTCGGTCATTGCCGGGGAGGTATTCTCGCCTAAAATGTTTCGCAGCGTTTGCCGAAAAGCGCTCCGCATTCCCTGAACGGTCTGAATGTTTCCGGCTTCCAGCTCCCGGACAGTTGCTTCCACCGCAACCTTCACCGCCGCGCGTTCGTTTAAGGTCAGCCCGGACAGTGGATCGACCGGGATCGGCTTTGGTTCGGGCTTTGGTTTCGGCAAAGGCGCAGGTTCCGGAGCATCGGCAGCGACCTGAAAATGAAACTCGCTCAAGGTTGCCGCGTCATTCTCGACTGCCGCGAAAACGACCACGTACCCGCCTTCCGCGGTTCCGGTGAAATAAAGCCGCTGCCCGCTGGAACCCACGGCGAAGTCCGCTTTCGGGAAGACGGTAAAAGCTCCCGGAACATCGGTCTGAAAGATAGCCAATCGTCCGGGAGCAGTCTGTTCAGGACCCTTTATCTCCGCGGCGGAGCAGGATCCGGCGGCGAGGGCAAAACACATTTCCAGTAAAAACCATTTTCGCATATCAGCCTCCGAATGATTTCCAAAGGATCGGTGAGACAGTCAGCGCGAAGCCAATGAGCCAGTAAAACCACATATCTTCCCGTCCTTCCTCAACACTTCGCCGAGCGAAGCAGAGCGCGGCAAAGCAGAAAGCGAACCAGAACAACAGCGCGATGATCTCAGACATAGTGAGCCTCCTTCAGGATATTTGTTTACCTCTATCATATTATACGAAAATTTAGGTAAATTTTCCGCAAAACAGCCAAATTTTCCAGTTTTTCTTCGTATAATATAATAGCCGTTAGCTCTTCTTTCGCTAACCGCAGAGAACTCCTCCTGACCCTTTTTTCCTTTTTACCGCCATGGCTGGATCGAATACTCCCTCAACCTCTGCCACCCCGGTTCAGACCGCTCACGAGACGCTGCTGAGGAACACTGTTTCCGGAGTAGCTTCGACTTCTGTCGATGGAATGACCGTGACCCGCCAAAGCGCGGCGGACGCGAAGACCGCGCTTGATGAGTTAAAGCTCGCCGAGATCAAAAGATTCCCGTTCTTTGTATTCAAATGGAAATAATTCCTTTTATCAGTATTTAAGAGTTTCAGATGGCATCGATTTTCACACGCTGGTTTCGCAAACGCAAGTCGAGAGGGGTTGGAGATACCACCCTCCGCGCGGGTCTCCTTCGCTCGACAACTCCGACCCCTCGCGCGCACGATCATTTCGCGGTCGGCGATCTGGACGTTTCCAACAATGAACTGGTCTCCGAGTCCGAACGGTCCCGCCTTCGTTCATGGTGCAAAAAAGAATACCTCGACAATCCCTACGCCCGCAACGCTGCCCGCTCTTTTTCTTTAGGAGTTTACGGTTCCGGCCCCAAGCTCCAGCTCTGCACGCCGGATGAGTCTCTTAACTCCCGGATCGAAGCTCTTTTCACACGGTGGCGCAAACGCTCTGACCTTGACTGGAAGATCCACACTGCTTTGGAGTCTCTTTTTTACGACGGGGAAGCCTTCTTTCTCTTTTACGCTTCCCCTTATGTTCCCGGCGGCATGGACCTTGAGCTTGTGGAAGCCCGCAGGATCGCGGATCCATTCGGCTCTTTCCAGCCGAACCGCGTTGACGGGATCACCTACAATCAATTCAATCGCCCTGTTTCCTACTGCATCCAAACCGAAGCCCTCAACCCGAATACCCCGTCCTTTGACCATGAGGAGATCCCTGCCGAGCGGATCGTCCATTTTTACCTTGATGATCTGGTAAATCAGCGGCGCGGGCTTCCTTTGCTTCAGTTGGTTCTGGGAACTCTGGCGAGTCTGAACCGTATCGGGGAAGCGTCCCTTTCCGCCTGGGAACTTGCCGCGAAAGTGAACCTTTTCATCCAGACGCCTCTGGACGCGCATACGTTCCTCCAATGTGTTCCCAAAGGCTACGATCCGGAAGCCGAGAATCGTCTTGAAGCCTTCTCGACGATGAGTCTTCCCAAAGACAGCGGACTGACGTTCCTTCCAAACGGAATGTCGATGGGACAGGTGAAGGCGGAACACCCTACCAGCCAATACCACCAGAACAAAATGACTTATCTGTCCGAGATCGGCGCGGGAGTCGGCGAGCCGCGAAATATCGTTACCGCGGACAGTTCCGACTATAATTTCTCTTCCGCCCGCATGGACCTTCAAATGTTTTACCGATGGTCCGGCACCTGCCAGTGCAGACTTTCCCGGCTTCTGGACCGATGCCTGGCTGTCACGATCGCGGCATTGGCGGATGAGGGGGATGAAGACGCGCGGGAACTTTTACTCCAATACGCTCCTGAAGACATTCCGGCGGAATGGCATTTCCCGCAGGTCCTCGACCGGATCGACCGTATCGAGGATGCCGACGCTGAAACGAAACTTCTTGCCGCGGGACTTCTCACCCGCCGGGAATACTGCAAACGTCACGGGCTGAACTACGAAAAACATATGGAGGATTGGCAGAATGAGCAAACCAAATTTAGTATTGAACGACCAGACGCCTCTCGAGGCGAGTCTGCTGCCGAAGCAGAAAAAGAAGATACGCTTTGCCACGGCGTACTCCGGCGGGCTGATCTATTCCGAAAACATCAGCGTCCCGGAACCTGTCACACTCAACGGCGAGACCTATCCCGCGGGAACGAAACTCCCGTGCGTTGTGGATCTCGCGACCTGTCAAACGACCGACAATATTCCGATCCTTTTCCAGCACGATCCTGTCTGGAGGCTCGGACACACGACGAAAGTCTGGAACGACGGCGGCAGGCTGACCGCTGCCGGAGTTCTGGAAAGCGCCTCTGAACAGGCTGCCGACATTCTTTCCGCCTATGAGGAAGGAGCGCGGTGGCAGGCTTCGATCGGCACTGGACCGATCAACATCGACCAGAAGAAGGTGATCCAGCCCGGCGAGAGTGTTGTTATTAATGGCACGAAACTTCAGGGGCCTTTCATCCTTCTTCACCATGTCCTGATTCGAGAAATTTCAGTTGTTCCGGCTGGGGCGGACCCGGCAACGGACGTACTTTTCGCCTCTTTAATAAGGAGCAATACTACCATGACCTTTGAAGAATTCGCCCTCGCGAAGGGTTTTGACCTCACGACCCTGACCGAAGAAAACCGCGCCGCGCTTGAAGCGCTCTACCACCTCATCGAGATCGAACCGGGCGATCCGGTCCTTGAGGAACCCGCCGAAGCTGTCACCGCTGAAGTGACCGCGGAAGAGGAAGAAGAGAAACCTGCCGAAGCAGTCACGGCAGAAGGCACCATCGAGGAAGACGCGGAAGAGAAACCCGCTGAAACGATGAAAGCCTCCAGCCTTCGCCGTGTTTTCCAGAGTGTCAATGTTCCCGGTGTCCGCACCGCCGCACCTTTGAAGAAGTCTGAGGTTCTTACGGCTTCCGCTCTTCTAAACCTTGGCGTTGATGCGCAGTGGCTCACGAAGAACGGCTTCTCCCGCCGGGTCGTCGATGCCGCGGAAAAGAAACCCTCGGACGGTTCCATCCTTTCCCTGATGGGTGAAACGCTCCGCGCTTCCGGAATCGCCGTGGATTACCGTAACGCCCGCCGTATCGCGGATGACTACCGCGAACTCCTGACCGCTTCAGGCATCTCGACGAAACAGTTCGGCGATGTCAACGTCTTCTCGCCGATCATCAACAAGCAGCTCCGCTACAAATTCGAGCATGCCGAGCCGATCTGGCGCAAACTCTTCCGTCAGCGCGCGGTCACCGACTTCAACGAAGTCGCGGCTGTCGATTTCGAACTGGGTTCTGTTGCCCGCGATCTGAAAGAAGACGAGGATTACCCGGTCGCCGCTCTCCGATCCAGCGGCGCGAAGTTCGCGGTCTCCAAACAGGGTATCACCGCCGCGATCTCCTTCGAGTCGCAGATCAACGACGATCTCGGAACCATCGACCGCATTGGCGATGAACTCCTCTGGGCGATCCTTGATGTCCAGACCGACAAATTCTGGACGCTCTTCTGGGCAAATATCAATAAAAACATGACCGCGGCGAAAGGGTGCCGCATTACCGCTCCGCTTTCCGTGGAAGGTCTGACCGCCGCGAAGAAAGCGATGAAATCGAAGAAGAACGCTGCCGGACGTTTCCTGAACGTTCCTGCCGCCTTCCTCCTCGTTCCTCCGGCTTTGGAAGACGCCGCCGACAACCTCTTCAACTGGCAGTTCGGTGACGCTTTCGCCGGAAACCCGCACATCGGCAAGTATCAGGTCCTTTCCGATGCCTACCTTGGCGCGGACGGCGGCTACTCTGGCGCGACCGATACCAACTGGCTCATGCTGGCGGATCCGGCTCGCTACCCGATGGGTGAATACGCGGCTATCGCCGGCTATGAAGCCCCGACGATCAAGGAGACCTGGTACGACCACAAAGACGCGCTCAACCTGCGCGCTCTGGGAACCGTCGGCTTCCACAATTACGACACGAAGATCTCGGCTGTCTTCTCGACCGGCGCGGGTAACTGACATAAACTTTCATTGCAGGAGATAAGATCATGGGATATTTCGCAGGAACCCGCGAGGGATTTCGCTTTACCGCTGAATCGGCTCTGCCGGAAAACAGCGTCATTACGCTCGGTAAACTGGTCGGCATCACGCGCCGTCCGACCGCGGCGGGCGAGGAAGGTTTCGCCTACCTCGGAACAGCGCGCGGCGAGTACGTTTTTACCTTCACGCAGGCTGTCGCCGCTGGTGACGCCATTGGTCTGACCGATGGTGTTCCGGCTCCAAACGCTTCCGGCACGTTCGGCATCGCGCTGAATGCCGGCGAGGCTGGCGAGAACATTGGCGTTCTCGTTCTGGCGTAAGTTCACAAAGCACGGGGGCAGGCGCGTCCTGCCCTTTTTTTTAGGAGTTGATATGCTGAAACGAATTTTGATCACGTGGCTTAAATCGCAGCTGACTGTCGAGAACGCTCACGTTCTGGCGGAGATGATGCTCGCCAAACTGGACGCGAAAGCGGCACAGACAGAGACCCGCGTGGATGATCTCTCCGTGGATCTGCTCTCTTCCATCCTTTTGGACACCGCCGCCATGTCGCTCTTCATCGAGATCCTTTACGAACTTCTGGATGAGGAGGAAGAAGCATGAGCTGCGGACAGAAATGCGAAGTCTACTCCCGTGTCTGCGGCTACTATCGTCCGGTATCAAACTGGAACAAAGGAAAGCAGTCGGAGTGGACCGAAAGAAAGACCTACAGAATAGAAAGGAATGGGAACGATGCGCACGGTAGAGGTTTGGCAGGCGGTCCAGCGCAGGCTGCGGCAGCTCCTTCCGGATCATGACATTCGCCGGAGCTACGCGGACATTCCGGACTTTGAGGAAGCGCGGCAGTCCGAAAAACCGATCGTCATGCTGAATCTGGATGGAAAGTGGACGAAGGAGTTGAGTCTCGCGAAGGTTCTCGACGTTTACGAGTTCTCCGCCTGGGTCCTCCAATACATTCCGGAACAGGACGAAGCTGATATTACCGCCCGCATGGACAGCGCGATCGACACCTTCGACACGATCACGGAAGGTTTCACCCGCAGCAAATGGGAAGACGGCGGACAGATACTCACCGCCTCCGAAGAGACTGAATCGGAGGGAAACAGTCTCTACGATCGGACCGATTTCGAGAATTTCTCTCTCTACTCCCTCCTCTTTTCGATGACCATTGAGGTGCCGCGTGAAATCGCCCGTTGAGCAGATCCGGAAGGACGCGAAGAAGCTGGTCAGCCGGAAGGTCGAGAATAAAGCGGCTTATCTGGCGCGGACACTTCATAACGCTCCGCGCCGCGCAAAACGGGATCCGCAGCGGAAACGGCCCAACCAGCACTACGCCGCGGCTTCCGTACCCAACCGGATCTTCTTTCCCGATCCAAACGGCGGACCGCCTGTTGATTCCGGGCTGACTGTCGAGCAGTACTTAAAACAGATCAAAGCGTTCCGCGCCTCAGGGCACGGAAGTTTCCAGAAAGAAAAGGTCCAGACCCGCGTTAAAGGCTCAAATCCGCCGGGAACATATGCGGAAAAGAATCAGATGCCGGGCGTTTACTACACCAAAGGGACCGGGAAATTTTCGCTCAAGGAAGCAGAAGATATTCGGATCAGCCGGGATCCAAAGGCAGAACAGAGGCGCATTTTGCGCGAAATCAGAAAGCGCGAAAAGCTGCTCGACAAAAAGCTCACGCAGTACGGAAGAGAGACTTTTTCGGACGAAGAAAAGACGGAAGAAAAGGGGATCCGGAAAGAGATCCGCGCCCTCAAAAAAAAGCACACCGCCGCGGGATCACATACTCGCGCCCATAAGATCCGGATCGTCCAGCATACCCGCGGAGATGTGGCCGCGCGGGACGTTCGGACTCACAGAACGTATCCCCAACGTTCAAAGCCGGGCGAACCGCCCAGGACACGCAGTTCCAAAGATCCCAGAGGCGGAAAGCGGTTGAGTTTGCGCAGCGGAATTTATTTTGAACCGACGCAGGATAAGACGGGATTCACAATTTACGCCGTTTCGCTTTCTTCCGGAAATTTGATTTTTCGAAACCTTGAAACCGGCGGCAGTACGGCGGTTGATCAGGGAAAAGGGGAGCTGCTCGGATACTCCATTTCGACGGAAAGAACGCAGACCTCACGATCGGACGGGAAAACGCAGACTTTCTCCCACCGCCGCGTTTCTTTACGCAAGGTCCAGGACGGCGTAAAGAAAAAGAAGATCACCTTCCAGCCCAGACCTTTTTTCGAACCGGCAAAAGCGCGGGCCGTCGAAAAAATTCAGGATATTTTCGGCGAAGAAGGCGCGAAATTCGCGAAAACCGCAAAGATTTTTTAGTTTTCATCAATCCAGAAAAGGAGGATCAAATGGCAAATACGGTAACTTTCATGGCGTTTGAGGGGCAGATTTACTTCGGAGAGGCCGGAAGCGGCAGCGTCGATAAGTCGTCTATGATGCTCGGAGAAAACGTCCAGGAATTGAAACTTCCAGCCCCCGGAAGTTACGGAGAGGTCGAACATACACTGAAAAAGCACAAAGGCGCGAAAGCGTACTTGAAAGGACTTCTTGATTGGGTCCTTAACTTTTCGATTTCGAAAGAGTACGTGGAGGGAACGAACGGCGAGCGGACGCTTGCGGAAGACGTCCAGATCGTTCTCGACGCGGCACGAAGCCGTAAGCCGATCCATATTCTTCTCGAAGACTGCGACGGCGGGGAAGGACCGGTCGGAGATTTTTTGATTTTCGCCAGCGAATACGATGGAAGCGGCGAAGCGGCGCAGGTCATTTCATGCACGGCCAAGCCGTACGCCGGAGCCGGAGCCGTCAAATGGCAGAAAAACGGCGAAGAAATGGAAATTGTTTGACATGAAATTTTTCGGAGTGTCCAAATTTGGACACTCCATTCACCACACCGAAAAGAAAAGGATGCGGGAAATGGTATCTTTCGCAGACAAAAACGGCCAAAAATGGAATTTGTTGATTACGTATGAGATCGCCGAACGTTTGGAGGCTTTTGTGAAAGCTCCCAATGGAAAAGGTCTCAACGTATTTGAAATTGTTGAAAAAGGAGATTTCAGCCCGTTAAAACACATTAAAACATTGGTCGCGGCGGCATTTTATATGGCGTATGATGACATTATGTCTCTTTTCGATCAGGAGACTTTCGACCGGGAAAATGAAATATGGTATACCTCCAACCCGGAACGAAAAAATGAAAACCGCGAACAGAAGGCGTTTCGGTGGTTTTCATCAGCTATTGACGGCGAAACGCTTGAAAATTTGGCTAATGCAGTTCCGCAGGCGATCCTAAATTTTACATTGAGCCGGGATCGGAGAGAAGCACTTTCGAAGATTCTGGCAGCCGAAAACGAACTGGAAACGGAAATTGTTCAGCAGGGAGTCGAAAAGTTCCTTGCGGAAGCGGAAAACATCCGGGAGAATATCGGAAACCTGCTCGACCAAAAACTCTCCCCGCAGGCTCGACCCGAAATTTGATTCTGGAATTTTCAGCCATTCTCGGTATTCATCCGGGGAAGTTCCAGTTATGGGAACTTCAAAAAATGAAAAATTTCCGCGAAAGAAAAAATTGGGATCACACGCGAACAATTTGCGCTGCGCTTTCAGGGAAACTTTTGCCGAATCCGATCGTCGATGAAAAAGTTACCCAATGGAAAGGCTGGGGAGCCTACGGACTTCAATTTCGGCCGAAGTCAAAAGATTCCAACGATTTTCAGATAGAGCAGCAGTGCGGCGATTAAGCCGATCCCTAAACAGCCAACAAGACAGCCGTTTTCACTGAAATCCCTATTATTACCACCAGAAATATTTGATGCCATGGCTAACCCCTCACCCAATCAGGCGCAGTTGACTTTATCACTGAATGCCAAAGATAACGTCAGCAAGACCGCCGATAAAGTCGAAAAACGCATTTCAAAATATTCGGCCGCACTTAAAAAAGTTCGGGCAATGACGAACGCCACAACTGAAAAGATCGGACAATCTTTTGCCGAATTTTCAGTCGCCGCCGTGAATTCGATTATAATGCTTCAGGACCAGCTTGTCAACCCCCTCAAAGGAATGATTGCCGGTTTTTCTGAAATTGGTTTTTCATTGGAAAAAATGGCACGTAACGCCCGACTCTCAACAGAGTCCCTCGGAGCTTTAGGTTTTGCGGCGGAACAGATGGGGGAAAATACAGAAAGCGTCGTTTCCGCGATGCAGACGATGGAAGACAAGTTCAAAGACGCAGGCCGCGGAAGTATGGCGGCCATGATGGAGATCCGCGGCGCGATAGGTCGGACATACGAAAGCATGAAAGACCTTTCCCCCGAAGAGCGTTTTCTGAAAATTGCGGACATTATCCGAAATACCGCAAAAGAGGCCGATAAAGCCGATATTGCGCGTAGAATGTTTGGTTCCGACGACCTTTTACCCCTTCTTAATCAGGGAAGTGATGCAATCAGGAGACTGATGCAAACGGGACGAGAGTTAGGCGCATCGGTCAGCGGGGAAAGTGTCCAAAAAAGCAAAGAACTTGCGCAGGCGTTTTCACGAATCAAAACAATTTTTGAAGGGATGAAAACAGATTTTTTGACGAGTCTTACGGACGGAATTCTCGAAAATCTGGAAATCCTGCGTCAATTCATGATGAATGCCAAAACATTCATTCAGGAAAATCCAGAATTGGTAAGAAATATCGCTCTGGTAACAGGCGGGATCGTTGCAGTTACAACCGCAGGGATTAGACTGATTCCGGTAATTATGGGGCTTTCAACCGCGATCAATACCGCAGGAATCCTCTTAATGACGTTTTTAAATCCGTGGTTTTTGATACCAGGATTGATTCTCGGAGGTTTGGCCGCGTGCGTGCATTTTACCGGCGGTTTGGAAGATTTGAGAGATTCCGTTACCAGCTTCTTTTCCTCGATGCTGGAAAGTGTCGGCGCGTCCAGTGCTTCCATTTCGGAGATTTTTCTTGCTGCGTGGTTTAAAGTCCAGGAAGGCTATATCAAGATTTGGATGGGAATGAAAAGTCTGTTTACCGAAGTCATGAGTTATTTTTCCTCCAAAATAAACAGTTTCCGAAAAGACTTTCAAAGTTACGTCAATTGGGCTTATGGAAAAATGGCTGGGTTAAGCGATGAAGAAATTCGTGAAATGACCGTCATTACGAACGCCCAATTTGACGCAAAAGCGAAAGAAATTGAACGGGATCGTGACGCGGCACTCCTTCAAAATGCAAAAGTCGAAGATGAGGCGATTTTAGACCTTAGACGCTCGATCCAGGGAAAGATCAAAAAAGCACGAAAAGAAAGTGAAACAGCAAAGCAGATCCGGATCCAGATGAAGGAACAGCGTCTCCAGGACGCGCGGCAAAATCTCACGTTCGACGCAAACGACCCCTCGAATCCGGCGTATGTTTCCGGAGGCGGGAACGATCCCGCGAATTGGCTGCGGGAAATGGTCAAAGATTCCAGCAAGGGGACCCAAAGTTCATTTCAGGCGATTTTTGGTTACGGTCAGACCACGGAAGAAAAACAGCTGGATATAACCCGGCAAATATTTCAAATTTTACAGGCGTTTCAGGCGCAGGGGGTGATTCAATGATTCACGTAGAAGAAGACCTTTACAGTCCAAAGATCACGCAGGGGGAAAGTCCGTCAGTAGAGATAAAATTGCGGATTTTTGCCGACGGAGGGCAGCGTCTCAACGCGCTTAACGTCCGCGTATACGCGATGGAATGGCTTGCAAAAAACCCCGCGCCGGTCGTCACTGGATTCCAGCGTCTTACCGGAGTTCAAATCGACCCGGTTTCAGGCAGCGACGGGAATTCATTTGAAGTCACGCTTTCATTCACAAAATGGAAGACGAAACGGACGATTTTTTCCATGGATACCGGGGGCGAAACGGCAAAAAGGTACTATGGCCGCACGACTGATGCAGCGGGCAGACTGGAAACCGACACGCCGCCCAACTTTCAAGGCGGAATCAATTTCCAGAACGGTGAATTCCAGGGAATGGATATTCCAGTACCCGGGGCGAAATTTTCCATTTCAACCGCGTATCCTTTTTCTTTTTTAACGGACGAATACGCGCATATTTTAACGCTATATCGCGGCTGCGTCAATGATGAATATTTCATTTTTTGGGACCGCGGGGAGGTACTTTTCCTCGGCGCGTCGATTCAGATGGAAGAAGAAACGACAGCCAAAGGTCAGGCGCGGTTTTTTTGGCGGGTCACATTCAATTTTCAGGCAAGTCCGAACGTTCAGGGACTCACGAACAACGGCACGCTTCAGCCGATCAGCAAAAAAGGCTGGGAGGCGTACTGGATTTACTCGGCCGCCAAACCAGAACCGGCGGCACAGCGCGTCATTCAGTACCCGGTCGCACATTACGCCGTCGAAGTCGCGACACCAGTGTCATTTTCAGCACTTTCCATACCAGATTTCCGGATCCAGGAACAGGGGTAAAATATGCTTTTCGCACCAAGCGCACAAAAAACGCTTTCGAATATTATCCGCGATTATCGGCAGGGAGCACTCACGAACCCGCCGGGACTCGGATCAGGAAATGAAGTATTGGGTCCAGGTGAAATTTTAGGAATCACGTACGGTCAACTTAAATTCCAGCCCGGCGAGATCGTTCCTTTAGTCACTGATGCACCGACGCCAGGCCTTAGTCTTCCCGCCGATATAACCGACGAAATATACCAACAGGCAGCAGTTTTCGGACCGTCAAAAAAAACTTTTTATTTACGGGAAATGGAAGCGGAATCGACGAACAACACGCTTTCGGTCAAGATCGTACAGTTTGGCGTCGCACTTGATTTTATTTCGTCTTCACAGTACGGAGCCGTTCAAATTTCAGGGTATGTTTGGGTCCCGTTCGAAGATGTTCCGGAACTGGAAACAGCTCGGAAATTTGTCGTTTTGCGTAAAAATACACGATATGGAGGAAAGCAGTATCTTCAGGCCGCCGCAGACGGCGTCGCAGAAATTATCCGGACCGACACGTCCAGACCGCGCGAAGACGGCCTCACGTGGGGGTTAATCAGACTGGGGACACCGTACCGCGGGACGCTTTCCAGACTTCCCCAAATGGCCGAAAATCTGGAACCGCAGGCACGCGTTTTTCGTGTTCAAAGCATAGAAGATGAAAACGTCGGTAAAATATTGTCAGTTTCGGACGATTTAAAATCACAGTTTGCATATCCTCAGTACGTTATCGGACTTGATTACTACGACGCCCAAAAACAAAATTTCGTTCAGGTTAAAAGCGTTTGTGATTTGGATTTATCGACGCACGAAAAATATATTTACGTCGATCGCAAAACCGGAATAATTTCCAGTTCAGCCCTCACAAATGGCGAAACGGACGTAGAACAATGGCCGGATTATATCAACATTCACGGCAAAGCAGAGCCTTTTCGCGGCGGTTTTTTTCCGGCAGAATGTACTTCAAAAACAGAAATCGTCGTTTTAGGACGTACACTTTCAAGAAGTCAGCTCACGACGAAAGAGCATAACGTTGATATATGGCCGGGAGATAGTCTGTACGTTAGAATTTTTAACCCAGACACATACGGAAGTTACTGCGAACCGTACGAGCTGGTACATTGTCCGAAAGATGATCCCACCGGGACCCGGCATCTGTACGTCGGCGGAATGGCAAAATATAGCGACGGACACCGTGGATGGAAATACGTAGACCTTAAAAATACATGGCAGGCGCAAAATCCAAACTCAATCGGCGTTTTGGTCGGGAATCAGGATTTTTTGCCATTCACGGTACATCATAAGCACCAAGACAGCGACGATATTGCATACTTAACGGAAGACGTGTCGAGAGTAGACTTTCAAGAATTTTTCAGCCAAGTCGGCTATTTTGAAAAGGTTGAATACGGAATGGAATTTAACCACGGTCTATAATCGCCAAAAGTCAATAGAGTGCCGTATTTTACGGCACTTTTTGTATCTTGAATTTTGAAAAACAATCTAAAAAAATCCTCAAAAATTAAAGATGGACGGGGAAAATGGTCGATATATATAATGTAAGGGAGAGGGATTGCAAGAAAAAATCCTCCTTACAAAAAACTTTGAAGGAGGATTCAAAATGAAGTGCTTTTTCATTTTGGTTCTCGTAATCATCATTTTGATTTCAATTGCTAACCCCGCATTCTAAGTAAAAGATGATTTTGAGAAGACCCGTCGGAAACCCCGGCGGGTTTTTTCATTATACAATATCGTCCAAATTTTGTCAAGGCTTTAATCGGATTTTTTTGAAATCCAGTTCCAAACGTGGTCTGAAACCGCCTTCAGCCGTTCGTCACGAATAAATTGTCGGTAGACCCCGCCCATCGAATAGTCGGTATGGCCCATAATCAGGTTCACGGCGGGAATATCGCCCGTTTCATCGGCGATCGTTCGGAATGTTCGCCGAAAAGAGTAAAAAGACGTTTCGACGATCCGCAGCTTTTTCGCAAGACGCCGGAACGCAAGGCCCAGGGAGTCGACCCGGCTTTTTTCCGCGTCATAGTTCCAAAGCGTCCCCTCGCTCGTCACGAAAACGCGCTCCTTAAAGTCCGTTTCGGGACGTTCCTTTTCCAGATACACACGAACCGCCCGAATGGTCTCCGGCCAAAGTATCGCACGGCGGGCCGTTCCGGTTTTCCCGCGCTGGAGAAAGACCAGGGCGCGGTCAAGGTCCAGATCGGCAAAAGTCAGGTCCGAAAGATCCCTGCTCCCGAAACCGCAATTCACGGCCATTAAAAGCAGAGCGCGCCACTGATGCGGATAAATTGTCCCGTCCGCCGCGTCGATCAGTGTCCAAATTTGGACAGGAGTAAAAAAGTGCGGGGTCAGATCCCGTTCGCGGGCCATTGCTTTACGGGTCGGAGCTTCAAGCCATTTTGAGATTTTCGGCATTTTGTCCAAA
>CAZRGJ010000022.1:0-16630 GCA_964599445.1 uncultured Planctomycetaceae bacterium
TTTTGAAAATTGTTTCCCTCTCAGACTCTCCCTTCAAAAACTTTTTGAGGTTTTTGGGGTTTTATGTTTTTTTGTTTTTGTATTGGTGTTTTGGTTTTTGCGGCTGGAAGGGACTTGACTTTTGGGAGTGTATTTGCTAAAATAAGAAAAAAGGGGCTTTTCTGCCCATCGAATTTCCTTCCATTTAGAATAGAGAGAGAAAAAATCATGTTGACCCGCCGAAATTTCATAAAATCTTCCGTTTTGACGACCACTGCGCTCTCTTCGGGCATTTTGCACCTTCCTGCCTCGGCAAAGGGGGCGAATGAGCGGATCCGCGTGGGCGTTCTTGGCGTTGGAAGCCGCGGAAATGACCACTGCAAGGAGTTCACCCAGATGGAGAACGTCCAGCTTGCCGCCGTCGCAGATCCCGACCAGATTCGTGCGGAGAGCACTAAAAAACGCTGGGAAGAGAAGACCGGGACGGAGATTCAGGCGTTTCAGGACCCCCGCCGGATCATTGAGGAGCGATCGATCGACGCGGTTTCCGTGGCGTCGGTGAACCACTGGCATTCGCTCCTGACGCTTTGGTCTGCCGAGACGGGGAAGCACGTTTACGTAGAAAAACCCTGCTCGCACACAGTTTTTGAAGGGCGTCAGCTGGTCAATGCGATGCAGAAATTCAACGTGTGTATCCAGCATGGGACGCAGAACCGCAGCTCGAATTCCTGGCGTCAGGCGGCTATGGCATTCCGAAGCGGGAAGTATGGGAAGCCGACTGCTGTTTTTGCGCACGCGAATCGACCGCGCAACGGCATTGGTTTTGAGCCGGTCCAGGACCCGCCGGCGACGCTGAACTGGGATCTTTGGCTCGGTCCCGTCGATGCGATGGCGTACCATGCGAATCTGGTACCATACAAGTGGCACTGGTTTTGGAACACCGGGGACGGCGAGATCGGAAACAATGGCGTACATTTCTTCGATCTGTGCCGACTTGCGCTGGGGAATCCGTACGAGCACGCACGCAGGATTACGGCTTTTGGAACGCGCATCGTCTCTTCCGTTCAGACGCAGTACCGCGATCAGGGCGAAACGCCGACGATCCAGGGAGTCCTTTACGAAATGAACGGCATTCCGTGCTATTTTTCGTCCTGTAATGTGCGCCGTCAGGACAGCGAATGGAAACCGATCGAGACGGCCCAGTTCTTCACGGATGAGGGAATGATCTCGCGCGGTTCGTTCATCTCGAATTTCGGCGAGACGCAGCCTCTCGATGCCGAATTTGATGCAGTGGAGCAGGGGAATCATTTCGTGAACTTCATCGATTGCGTGCGGGCCGGGACGCCGGAAAAACTCAATGCGCCGATCCGCGAAGGACACTATTCCGCAGCCTTCTGCCATCTTGGAAACATCTCGTACCGGACCGGGCGGGAAGCGTCGCTGGCGGAATGCCTTTCGGTCTCGGATGAACATCCGATCTTCCGGAAGTGCCTCGACGGAATGCTCGCGAACGTTCAGCACGCCATTCCGGCTCTGAATATTGCGAAAGACGTGAAATTCACGCTCGGAATGACGCTGGAATTCGATTCCGCGACGGAGAAATTCACGAACAGCGACGCCGCCAACGCGCTTTTGCGCAAGCCTGGGCGTAAGGAATTCGTCGTGAAGGCGTACTGATCCGAAATTTTGAGAAAATCGCACCCGCACGGGCATTTCGGACTTCTCCGGGATGCCTTTTTTGCTGCACATTCAGCAAATCCGCGCGATTCCTGCCAAAAAAGACGCAGAAATTCATGCAGAAAAATTTTTGGAAATCAGACTGTCTGAGGAAAAAAAACTTGACAAAAAAAATCTCCGGATTAAAATGGAATGGAGAGATTGGGTTTTTCTGATTTTATTTTGAGGAAAAACCGGGCGGAAAACTTGACCGGGTTGGAATTCATGAGCTGGTTTGGAATTGAAGGGCACGACGAGATCGTGCGGCGTTTTCAGTGTGCGATCGCGCAGGGACGGATCGCGTCCACGTTTCTGTTTCTTGGTCCGTCGGGGATCGGGAAGCGAATGTTTGCGGAACGTCTCGCCATGACGCTTCAGTGCGAAAAAAACGAACCGGGTCTGATGGAACCGTGCGGTAAATGTATGTCGTGCCGGCAGGCTTTGGCGCATGAACATCCGGATATTCTCTACGTCTCAAAGCCGGAGGACCGGGCGTTCATTCCGATCGATATTTTCATTGGGCCGAAGGACGCACGGCGACAGATGGGGCTCTGCAGTGAACTGGCGAAAAAGCCGATTTACGAGAAACGCAAGATCGCCATCATCGACGATGCGGACTACTTCAATCTGGAGGGGGCGAACGCAATGCTCAAGACGCTCGAAGAGCCGCCGAAAAACGCCATCCTGATCCTCATCGGTACGAGCGCGGCACGGCAATTGCCCACGATCCGTTCGCGGTGCCAGATCCTTCGCTTTTCTCCGCTGGAAACCTCTATCGTCGAATCGATCCTTCATCAGAAACGTGCGGAACAGCTTGTGCTCGCCGAGTCGGTCGCTGAGGCCGTTTCTGCACAAAATGAGACGAAACGGACTAGGAAAGCCGCTGGAAAGACCGTCGGGAAAAATGCTGGGAAATCTGTGGGGAAAACTGTGGGGAAGACCGCAGGGAAATCCGCCTCCAAAGATGGAGCAGGGGACGTGATCCGCGAGGAACTCATCCCCAGGATCGCCGCACACTCGAATGGAAGCATTCAGGATGCCCTTGCGCTGGCGGACCCGGATTTCTGGGAGTTCCGGAATCGATTTCTGCGGCTTTTGGCAGAAGGTGTCCGGGAGAGAGATGCGCTCGTCGGCGAGATCGACCAGCACCTTGAATCGGCGGGGAAAGTTCCGGCCCTGCGCCGCGCACGGCTCCGCGTTATGCTCGAGACGGCAGCGGATTTTTTTCGCCGTCTTTCGTTCCAGCTTTCAGGATTCCAGTCTGCCGAAGGTGCCGCTTCGGAAGATTGGCGTGTGCTTCTTGAGACCGCAGTCCAGAGCTGGCCGTTGGATGCGGAGGGGGCTGCGAGTGCCGCGCTGAAAACGGCAGACTATCTGGAACTCGTTCAGCGAAATGTCCACCAGCCAACGCTTCTGGATGCCTGGATCGATGAGATCCTGCGGATCCGGTCAGGTGATCCCGCCGCATTCCTGTTTGCGCCATGGAGTTTGAATCCAAATCCCTGATTCCGGGAGGAACTCCTGAAAAAAAACGGAGAAATTGGGGAATTTTCGTAAAAATGACGCCACCCCCCCTTGCGAAAAATTGGAATTTCGCTATACTTTACGCATGAATTGGAGTCGTAGCGCAATTGGTTAGCGCGTCGGCCTGTCACGCCGAAGGTTGCGGGTTCAAGTCCCGTCGACTTCGCTCAAAAGCTCATGAATGAAATCGTTCGTGAGCTTTTTTGTTTTCTTGACTCTTTCTTTTCTCTTCGTGTAGAATGAAACGGCCAGCCGATCTGTTTTTCAGCGTCTTTTAAGCCCGGAAAGGAGAAAAAGAAATGAACGAAGAAAAAATACTTAGCCCCAAAGAAGGCATTCCGCCGGAGGCACAGTATTTTGGCGACACGCCGACGCTTTTGGCAGACAGCGAACCGCGCCCTATGCCTCCGCGTGCCGTGCAGGATTCCCTTCACTCGCCGCGTCTGCCGCACTCGCCGTGCAATCCGGAAGCACCGCTGGAAAATATCGAGAATGAAGTCTTCGGTACCGTGCACGTGCACGAACAGTATTCGCAGGAATACTATGAGCGCGATTTCGACCCGAATCCGCGTATTTACGAAGATGGTGAGGAACCTTTCTTCCTCCGATCCGGAGAAAGTTGATGATGGGGCCAAGCCTCGACGGGCGATTGCATTTCCGCGTGGAGATACGGATCCATCTCCGTTGGTCACGGTACGGAAACATAAAAAACCTCCCTTAAAAAGGGAGGTTTTGCTTGCGTTTTAGTGTCTTGGCTCGGAAACACATGAAGGAAACACTGAAGGAGTTTCCTTCATGGATTCAGATGGAATTTCCGAATTTAGCCGCGGATCGCGATCCCTTCTTTATTGAGGAATTCGAGCCATTTCGTGCGGAAATCGTCGATGTCTTCGCCGCTGAGCGTCCGTTCGTCCGAACCAAGCCAGAGGCGCCAGGTGTAGCTTCCCTGCGTTTTCTCAAGTCCCTTCCCTTTGTAGAAGTAGACGAAATCGCGTCCCTTGAGCAGTGGGTGCGTGAACTCGCCAAGTTTCTCATCAAGAGCTGCATAGCCCTTTTCGATGTCCCACACGAGCGAGAAATCCTGCCAGGATCCCTGGTAAACCGGCATCCCCTTGAATTTCAGTTCCGGGAAGAGCGGTGTGTCGAGCTTGAAGTACTCCAGCTCAAACCACACGACCTGTCCGCCTTCCGAGACGACCGTGTTGAGGAATTTTCCGTCCAGCACGCCGAGTGCACCGACTTTCTTTCCGTCTTTGGCGTCTCCCTGAAAGATCTCGACCCAATATCCATCCTGCATCCACGGCGCAGACGCACCTCCCGCGAGGGCTTTTTCCGGCGTCCCGGCGATGAAGGAGAATGTCGTGCCGAGGAGTTTTCCGAGGTCTTCCAGCGCGCCCTTCACCGTGCGGTAGTGGTCTTCCAGCGTGCCGTAGGCGGCCGTCGCATAGCTGATCCCCGCCAGGTGCGTCCGTTCCAGACAGCGTCCCATCGGCATCTTCGTCCGTGTCGAGATCCCGTTCGGCAGCGTGCGGTCCGCGTTCAGGTCCTCACACTCCGGTTTGTCCAGAAGCGAGTAAACGTGCCCAAATTCCATGAAGCGGAACTGGTCGCGGAATCCGCGGTTCTTGCCGACCAGACGCAGAAGGCCTGGCATGAGCGTCGTACGGAGGAACCGGTTAAAGGAAGTCGTCGGGTTGGCGAATTCGATCGTGTCGACCGGCTCGAAACCAAGCGTTTTGTTCCAGTTGTCGTCGAACCAGCTGTAGTTGTGCAGCTCGATGAAATTATGCGCCAGCGTCAGCAGGTGCCGCGCTTTGTGCTCGAGACGCACTTCCTTGCTCACGCGCAGCGGGCTGATCTCGATCTTCGGCATGACCGGCGGGATCTCGTCGTATCCAAAAACGCGAAGCACTTCTTCCACGATGTCTTCCGGGATCGAAATGTCTTTTCGGCTGCGGAACGGTGGGATCTGGACCTGAAGGGCGTCGTCCGCATCAAATTCCGCACAGAATCCCAAAGACGTCAGGATCCCCAGGATCTGATCTTTCGGAAGCAGGATCCCGGAAAGACGGTCCAGCACTCCAGGCGCAAGCGTCAGAGGACGGAACTCGGTCATTTCGTCGCCGGCGTAGGAGTATGCGCTCGTGACGCGGAAATCGACGCCCGAATCTTCCAGAAGCTGAAGGATGCGTCCGGCCGCGACCCGCGTGTTCATCGGAGGCTGGCTTTTCTCAAAACGCTGGGACGCATCGCTGCGCAGATCAAGACGCACGGCAGTACGGCGGATCGTCGCGGCGTGGAAGTTCGCGCATTCCAGCACGATGCGCTGCGTGTTTTCCGTAATTTCACTTTCCAGACCGCCCATGACGCCCGCAAGCGCGATCGGCGTGATCGTTTCCCCGTCGAAACTCGTGATGAGCAGGTCGTCCGGCAGCATTTTCCGAGCCTGATCGTCCAGCGTCGTGAACGTTCCGTCTTCCGGGAATGCGTTCTTTTCCTGCATGATCTGCGAGAATTTTGCGACGCGGATCTCGTCCACATGGTCTCCGTCAAACGCGTGGGTCGGCTGGCCAAGCTCGAACATGCAGTAGTTCGTCACATCGACCATCAGATCGAACGTGCGCTGACCGATCGAATGCAGACGGTACTGCATCTTCACCGGCGAAACCGGGATCCGACTCATTTCCATCGAGACTGCGCCATAGCACGGGCACGCAAATTCGTCGTCGATGCGGATCGGGATCTTCGGAAGATTCTCGAACTGTGCGAGATCCATCTGCGGAAGCGGTTTCAGTTCGCGATGGAAAAGTGCCGCGAATTCCCGCGCGAAACCGTAATGTCCCCACAGGTCCGGACGGTGCGTGAGGCTTTTATTGTCGAATTCGATGAGCGTGTCCGTCTCCGGGATCAGCTCTTCCATCGGCGTGCCGTTCGCGACGTCTGCCGGAATGCGGAAAAGACCTTCATGCCAATGCGAAAGATTCAGTTCCTTCGCCGAGCAGAGCATCCCCTGCGATTTGTGTCCGGCCAACTCGGTCTCCGTGATCTCGACATCGCCCAGCTTTACGCCAGCGGGAGCAAACGGAGCCTTCACACCCAGCGCACAGTTCGGCGCGCCGCAGACGGTCTGAAAAGTCCCTTTCGCGCCGCAGTCCACCGTGCAGACCGTCAGCGTTTTTTCAGTCCCATCCTCTTTCGCGACCGAGATCTTCTCTGCTTGGACCACTTCTCCGACAAAAAGTCCCTTCACAAAACGGTGGACTGTTTCGATCCCTTCCACTTCGGCAGTGCCGAGCGTGAGGCGGTTCGCAATTTTTTCCGGCGTGATGTCCGACAGGTCCACAAAATCCGAAAGCCAGTCAAGAGAAATGAACATGGTTTTGATCTCGCAATTAAAAAAGGTAAATGAAACGGAACGTTCAAAATTTCCTTCATTTTACCACAGATTGAAAAAATTTCAATTCACCCCCAGAGACTTTTTTGGAATTTTCAGCTCGAGAACTCAAAAATTTCAAAGAAAAAGGACACTCCGCACCATCCGAGTGAAGGACCGTCAGGATTTTTAAAAGCGTTTCACCAATTTCGGCAGGGCGTTTCCTGCGTTTTTCCAGAGCTCTTCACAAAAAAAGCGGCACCTGCGTACCGCTAAAATCTAAAGATGAACGATCCGTTTTGAAAAAACGGCTCAGAGCACCTCGACGATCCGCGTCGTCCACTCGTAGCGTTTTTCGCCGTATTCTCCTTCTTTCGGATACTCTTTTCCTGCTGCGATCTGGATCCTGAACTGACGTGATTTCCGCATGAGTCCCTCCCCTTTCGCCAGTTCAAAGATGACGAAATACGAGGTGAGCCGACGACTGAACGTAATGTTTTCCAGCTTCACAAAACGGATCTCCGCATCCTGAAATTCACGAAGGATGCAGCGTACGGCATCGTTTTTCATGAACGCATCGTAGGAGTCAATGTAGCTCTGCTCCGTCGTGTACCGGCGCAGGATCCCGACCCCCTTTGCCCGCTGAAGCCGGGGATTTTCCAGCTGAAGCGCCTCCAGCTGCCGGCCGGTCGTCATGAGCTGGAACCATTGGGAGGCGAAGTGTTTGGCCGATTCGACTTCGCAGTTCCGGAATGTTTTTGCAGAGACCCAGCCGGCTGCGATGAAAAACAGACTGAAATAAAGTCCCCAAACCGCAGCTTTCCGCCCGATCATCGCCTGCCGGCGGACCGCCATGGAAAGGAGTGCCGCACAGATGAGGAGGAGTGCCGTGATCGGCAGAAAGAGCATTTTGTCCGAAAGAAGCACTAAAGGCGACGTCAGAGACAAAACGCCCCCCGCGATCGCCGTGACGCTGACGTCCCGCGTTTCTTCCGCCATATTTTCCAAATGTTCCATCGTTTCTCCTTTGACTCTTAAAGTGCCGGGAAACCGCATTCACCGTCTCCCGGCTTTCGGTGACCGACCCTGCCTAGTTCAGGTTCATGTTGATGGCCGTCGAACCCGTTTTGCGCACGTTCTCATCCACAGCCGAGCGGAATTTGTCGCATCCAGAACGGTATTCGTCGAATGATTTCGCTTCGTTGCTTCCCGCCATCGCACCGCCGCCGACGTACGAGTAGAATGTGTACCATTGGCGGTCCGGAGCCGTTCCCATCATCATGCGCTCAGACGACTGGAAGCCGTTGAACATGAAATTCTTTCCCAGCGGAGCCTGATGGAACGTGAACATCACGAAGGACGTGTACGCACATGCAAGCAGAAGTGCCGCGGCATACCCGCCGTAAAGATTCACTTTCGGGTCGAATTTGACCTTCACGTTGCTCAGTTTGTTCGTCGAGACCTGAAGCAGGCCGCAAACGACCCAAAATACGAGCCACAGCATCGCGAAATTGAAGAAAAACGCGCGGGAACTCGAAAACGAGCGGATCATGGCGGCGATTCCCGGAGCGAGAGATGACGCGACGAGGCCCGCAAACACCATGTTGAAGAAACGGATCGTGTTGCACCAGAGTCCGTCACGCAGTGCAGACCCCAAGACGGCGGCAAAAACGAAAAAAACTACGGCAGTGAACATGAGCTATCTTATCCTGTTTTTTGGGTTGAATTCAAGTAAAAAAGTCCTGTCTCCCGGACTCTTTTGCCGGGAGACTCTGGGTTCCGCATTTCCTGTTTCGATTTTTGGAACGATTTCAGTTTTCGAAACGTACTTCAGTTTCAGGAAAGCGCACGCTTGAGTTCCTGAAGCGACGTGACTCCTTCGCGGACCAGACGCATTCCTTCGGCGGCCATGAAGCGGTTCCCGTCCTTTTTCAAAGCGGCACGGACCAGTTCAAGTTTCGGCGAGTGAAGGAGCACTTTGCGCGTTTCGTCGCCAATGATGACCAGCTCGAACATCGCGGTGCGTCCGGCATATCCGAGACCGCGGCATTCCGGGCACGGTTCCTGCGGTTTTTCTCCCGGTTTGGGCTGAACGGGCGTCGGAGTCCGGAAAATGTGGATCTTCTCCGTTGCGCCGATCTGACGGAGCGTCTCGACCGGCGGCAGATACGATTCCTTGCAGTGCTCGCACAGTTTGCGCACCAGACGCTGACAGACGACCGCGTTGAGATTGCGGACCCATTTTTCCGCATCGCATTTCGTCGCCATGATGCGCAGGATCGCTTCGGCCGCGTCTTTCGCACGGACCGTCGTGATCATGAAACGCTCTTCATTTTCGATCTCGTCCAGCATGTCGTTCATGACGTCCGGAGACGGAATGTCGCGCGCAATGACCACGTTCGGGTCCTTCAGGAAAAGGGAATGCATTTCGCTGCGCCAGAAATCGATGTCCTTTGAGTGGATCGGAACTTTCGTGACGTTTTCCACTTCATCGTATTCGTGAACGCCGTCGTCGATCTCGTAAAATTCGCGCGTGTAGCGGTCCGTCTTCAAAAGCGTGAGCTTCATCGTCGTACGCAGCCCGGAAGTATTCGGCGCAGAGAAGACCATGAATCCCTTTTCCGCCTTCATCTGCGTGCGGATCTTCTGTTCCATCTCCTCCGACATTCCAAGGTCCGCCAGCGCCTTGAACGGGATCTTTTCCTGCTCGAAGAGGAAAATAGCACGCTCTCCGCCCTGCACACCCTGCGTCGTAAGATGGACCAGCACGCTCCGCTTACGTTTTTCCGGGGCACGGACCGCCTCTTTCGCCTTTTCGACATTGCGCTCCATTTCACGGATCTTCGCTTTGTTTTCTTCTGCCAGGATCGCTTTCAATGCTTCTTCGGCCTGCTTCACCTTGAGACGGTCTTCCGGGTACGTGTACTCGTACTCAAAATCGATCCGGAACGCGCCTTCCTGTTTGTTCTTCCGGTCCTCCGGTTTCATGCCGCTGAGGATCTTGAGTGCCTGGAGCGCAGGATCTGCCAGTTCACGCGTGAATGCTTCCGAGGAATTCCAGACGCCGTCCAGCAGATAGCGCGACGTGACGCCGTTCGCCGTGTAGTCCAGCATGAACCCTTCCGGATGAACCGCCATCAGCTTGGAAATGATCTCGCGGGCATTCGGGAATCCGGCATGGGCGCGGGCCTGGATGCGCCACTGCTCCGTGTCCACTTTGTTTTTGCCGTGCGGGTTCAGAACGACCGGGAAACCGACCTCGTGCCGGTCGCGGACCTTCGTGTCCACTTTGACGCCGACGTAGGACATCAGACGGGCGAAGACGAAACGGAGATGCTCCGGCGTGAGGACCTGCTCGCCACTGGAGAGATCCTGATTGTGCATCCGGACGAACAGCGTGAGCGGAACGACCCAGCCGGCGACGAGGAAAAGATAGCTGACCCAGAAGAACGGAATGGCCCAGAACAGGATCATGCCGCCCCAGAATGCGCCGTATGCCATTGGGATCCATTTCTTCCCGTTGAATCCGTAGCGGATGCAGTCTGTGCTCATCCAGTCCGTCGAGAAGACCCACGCAAGGTAAATGATGATCGCCGCCAGGATCTTCCAGAGTGCTGCGAAACCGCCGAAGGAGTCCATCGTGCGGAAGATCGATTTCAGATCGGTCTGAGGCACCATCGGAGCAGCAGGAGCAGATGGGATCTCTGAGGCAGAAGCGTCGGCATTGCCGTTCTCTTCCGAAGACGTTTCTTCGTCTGCGCTTTCGCTGTCTTCTTCCTCGCCGTCAGCGGCTTCTTCATCGCCTTCGTCTTCCGCGGCTTCCCCGTCAGCCTCTTCCTCGGCATCTTCGGCTTCGCCGTCCTCTTCCACATCCTCTTCACTGGCTTCTTCCGCGGCGGCATCTTCTTCCGTGTCCTGGGCCATGAGAGCAGAAGTCACGGAAAAACCAAAATCAGCCTGCGGGAGTGCACTTTCGCCCCACGCAAGGAGACTGACCGCAAGGTAAACGATGAAAAGCCGCATCATGAACATCTGACGCATTCTGAACTCCTGAAAAAACGAACGACAAAATTTGAGCTTTGGCCGAAACGCTGCCGTTTCCGCAAGGGACCGACAGATCCCCAAACCGCTTCGGCACGAAAATATCCAATCTCCATTTTAGCACATTGGCGCGAAAGGGCAAGGAGGCCGGGAGGTCTTTTTTCAATTTTTTTCAATTTTCTTTTCTTTTTTTGACGTCCATTCCGCCTTCGGACACATTTAGGAGAGTGTCCTCAGAGGGAAACGGAGAACGGGATCCTAAGGATCATGCCGGACTTTTCATGCAGACCGGTTCCCGTCCATTTTCCCGTTTCGGGATCCCGCGGAATGCCGGTCCCCAGTCCGAAATAGAACCACCCATTCAGGTACGCAAAAGAACGAACAAAAGTTTCCGTTTCGAATGAGAAAATCGGACTGAAATTCACGCCGTCCGACGATTCCCAGACGAAGTTCCGCACTTTTCCATGAGGCTGGTCATTCGGAATGCCCGATCCGCCCGCATTCGTCTGGGGGATCCGATCGCAGAAGAGGACTGCGCATTTTTCGACTCCGCTTTCAGTGCGGAAGGTCGTGAAGTCCATCACGTGAACGTTTTCCGGAAGTGCGATCCGGACTGAATGGATCTTTCCGTCCTCCTTCACCTCCGCAGAGTATGCGCCGAAAGGCTTCATCCGGTGCTGCGCAGAAGCTTTGGAGCGGAATCGGCGGGTCAGATAAAGAACGCGGTCCCGAAACGGCGTCGTGCCGACGAGACAGACCGTCAAGGGGGCCTCTTCCGTGGGAGTGAATTCGATCGGAGTGTCCGGAAGGAGTTCGGAAACGTCCTGGTGAGCCGGCGCGAAATCGTTTTTCTCCGGCACGTATCGATAGAGAAGCGCTGCGGGACCATCCGTGTACTTCGACTTCTGGAAGTAAAGCTCACTTGACGCAAAAAGAGCAGACGGAAACTGGAAAAAAGAGTGGATCCGGTATCCTCCCGCCTCGCGGAGCACCATCGTTTTGCCCCAGTCGTCCGAGATCCCGATCCCATAGCATCCGCAGAAGATCTTTCCCTGAAACTCCGCCATGTCCAGATTGTGGACTCCTTTCGGGAACGTGCGGACCTTCTCCCATTCGCCGTCTTTTTTCTTTCGGTAGAAATTTCCAAGATCCCAGCCTTCACGCGGATCGATCCCCGGTGCGTAAAGCTGACCGTCCGAGAAAACGCGGTAAACGCCGACCTGCTCGTCCGGAACGGTGAACTCCTGCTCAAACTTTCCCGTTTCCGGATCAAACGCAAAGATCGGGACCGGTCCCGCATTCGCTGCCGGCGGCGAATTGTCGTACGCTCCCGCACCAACGTAGATCCTGCCTTCGTGTGTCTGCATCGTCCAGACGTTCCGCGCGTACGCGAACTCCCCGTCCGGATACCGTTCCCGTAGCGGGATCCCGAGAGACTCGATCCGGCCAGTCAGATCCGGCACCTCGCCTGCTGAGGCATTCTCGGCCCCAAGCGGCATTCCGAGAGCCAGCGTCAGAAACGTTCCGCCGAACATCAAAAGCAAATTTCGCCAATTCCGGTTCATGAAAAACCCTCCTTCTGCGCTTCTGCAGGAAAAAATGCTGCCCCAAATATCCAGCCCTCCCGGACTTCATCGGATCCTGGACCTCATCGGGTCTTAGACTTCAAAACGCGACGTCTGCGTAGATCGGCGAGTGATCCGACGCACCCAGAGCATCCGGGTCCAGAATGACGCGCTCGGTCAGGACGCGGAATTTGTTCTGCTCGACGAGCACGTGGTCGATCGACCGGGCTTTGACGTTTCCTTTCGCTCTCGGGACGCCGCGGTAGACCCCGTCTTCACCGCGTACGGGATTTCCGTGGTGGGAGCATTCGGGGGATGCGGACTCTGCGATTTCCTGCGCACTCACCCACCCGTTTTCTGTGAAGTGCTTCATCGGATTGCTTCCGACGCGGCAGTTGAAGTCTCCTCCGCCGATTGCCGGGCACTTCCAGATTTCCTGAAGTTTCTGGAGTTCCGCGAGGATCATTTTAGCGTTCTCGACGCGGATCGGATCGCTTTCCGGTGTGGATTTCCACCAGAAGTGCGTCGAAAATGCGATGAAGCGCTTTCCGGTCGCCTTCATTTCAAAAACTGCCCAGGTCACCCCCTTGCTGCGGTCCAGCTTCACATGAAAAAGCACGAATCCCTCATCGAGAAGCGTCAGCCGGTCTTTGCGGTAAAGCATCGGGACGTAATTGCGTACGCCGTTTGCATTTTTTCCGCGCACAGACCCCCATTCCGGGCCGAGATCCGTGAAGAGACGCGATTTCCACCAGTTCGGCGTCACTTCCTGAAGCGCGACGATGTCCGGAGCGTATCGCTGGAAAACGTAAATGAACGCACCTTCCCGCTGCGGACCGACGGGGTTTCCGAAATAGTCTCCCCAGATGTTCGCCGCCATGAAACGCAGTTCCGCACCATCCGCGCGGATGGAAACGTCTCCATTTTCAGGAGTCCCGGCAAAAAGCTCACCGAAACTGAATGCCGTTCCCAAGGTCAAAAGAAAAAACAAAAATGCCGCAAAAGTCTTTTTTTTCATCGAAATTTCTCTTTCAAATAAAAGGCCGCTCCAATTCGGATCCGGGAGGAGACAGACCGTCCCCTCCCTCGCATTTTTTCACGTTCCGGTTTGCGGACCGTCTTCACGATATGCGGACCATCTTCCGAAACGTCTCCTAATTTGCGGAAACGTTTCCCGCTTTCGCGATCCGCAGCGGGCCGACGAAAAGCCAGCTCGTGTGGTCGGAAACATTCTGGAGTTCCGTCACGCGGACCTGAATGCGGCAGGATGCGTCTGTTTCTGACGTGCGTTCCAGCGGGAAAACGCACCAGTCTTTCGCGTTCGGATCCGCAAGGTCACGCGACCAGACGACTTTTCCGTTCACCAGGATCTCGATCTTCCGGACATTCTGGTACCGGTGGTCGATCCGCGTGTCGGTGAGGAAAAGTTCTGCCTGAAGTGGTTCGCCCGAGTCCGAAAATGCTCCGAGATCTACCGTCTGCCCGATCCACCCGGCATCTCCGGACTTCGTTTTCGTGTGCCGCGGAACCATGACGGCCGCCAGCGTCGGCATCGCGATCCCTTCACGTCGGAATTTTCCGACCCGGTACGGTCCCGTCGTCTGGCTGACTTCCGTTTCCCATGCGTCCGCAGGAATGGTCCGGAGCGTTTCCGAAAGCTCCGGTTTCGAAAGTGCGTCGAAGAGTGCCGCGAAGTTTCCCTCTACCGGCGCATCCAGGAATGGGAAGATCTCCTTCACGTTCAGCCGGATCAGTTTCTCCCACTCTGCCTTCCGCTTCTCGAGTTCCGCCGCTTTCCGTTCCGTTACGGTCTTTCCCGCAGCGAGACGCGCACGCCAGATGTCCAGGACCGGCTCGATGTCCTTGAGTTCCTGAAGCGCTTCCGAGAGTTTCTCAAGCTGTGCCGGGACCGTTTCGTGAACGCGGGCAAGGTAAGCATTTGCCGCATCTTCGCCTTTTTCCATCGACAGCGCAGCCGCAGTCTGCTCAAAGTTCGCGAACTCGTACTCCGGGTAATCCAGTTCCGCCTGGAGTCGGGCGAAACGCAGCGACGTGAGCATCGGCTCGATGTACTGGTACTCCAGACGTTTCGGATCCAGTGCAGATTCCGTCGGTCCCTTTTTCGCCAGTTCTGCCGCCATGGTGTCCAGCTGCGCGAGCAGTTCCAGTGCGCGTTTCCGATTTTCCGGACTCTTCAGACGCACCAGTCCATTGTCCGGCGTACGGAAACTCCAGTTTCGCGGCAAAATGTAGAGCGTTTTGAGTTCGGCGAACGTTTCGTCAAACTTCCGGATCAGTCCGACCTGTCCCGATCCCCAGACGAAGGAGTAGATCGAATCGCGCAGATGCGGCCAATCGCAGTTTTCCGGATTCCATGCCCAGTGCCCGAACATCGTGATGGCGTACTCCGACGGCCAGCCGCCGCACATGGCCCAGAGGTTCACGTGGTCTACGTTCTGGGCCGCGTCGCGGATCTTTTCAAATTCCGGACTTCCCCAGCCCGGCGTAATGGGAAGCAGATTCATGTAGGACGGCAGACCGTTTTTCCGCTGCGTCGTCAGGATCGAGGACGAATGAATGAACCCCGCCTTCGGGTCCGGATAGCGCGTTTCGCAGTAGTTGAACCACCACGCGATCTTCTTTTTCAGTCCGATCCCGCGCGCAAGCTCGGCATCCGCGGCACACGGGACCCGCGTGAAGATCCACGTCGCTTCATTGAACGTCTCGATCTGCGCCATGCGGCGATTCAGCGGAAGGTCAATGGTCTGGTATTCGCGCAGACCCGGCGTGAAGAGGACATCGTGCCCTTTCAGCCCCTTTTCCCGCATGTATTCCGCAGCATATTCCGCGAGACGGGCCGGATCGGAACCTCCTCCCGTATCGTCCATCGAGATCCAGATCCCATCGCATCCGAGAGCCAGAAGTTCATCGAATGTCTGCGTCAGGAGGCCGTAGCGGTTTTCCGGAAGATTGCACGACGTCACGCCGTAAACGTACATTCCGCGGCGATGGCATTCCGCCAGGAGTTTTTTCGCCAGTTCCGCATCGATCGGCTGGCCGGGAGGGCATCCCATGGACGCTTTGCGCGGCGGCATCGTGAGCGTTTCCTTCACACGCGGATCGTCCCGGTAGTCCGCGAAGTTGATGCGTGCGTGAACGTATGCGTCCAGCTGCCCCGGCGCAAGCTGATGCGCCATGACCGAATGAGGACGCCCGCGCCATGGAATGGACGGCCAGTCGCGGACTTCCGCCTTCGCGATCCGGACCTCGCCCGTTGCCGGATCTTTCGAAATCAGTCCGAAAACTGCCTCGCAGGCGTAGATCAGACCCGCTGCGTCGGTCCCTTGAAGATGGATCCGGATTGCGCCGTCTTCGGTCGTCTCAAATTGGATCCGGAAGCCGTTCGCGATGCTTTTTTCTTCTGAGTCTCCTTTACATTTCACGGCGTTCGGGTCTACCGAAAGCACAAATGCCAGTTTCGCGCCCTCTGTTCCCGACGTCCCATTGGGGAGATCCCCGTTTTCTGCGATCGGCAGTTCCATGCGGAAACGGTTTCGGATGAGCGTCTGGAGCCGTTCCGCGGCATACTGTCCCGCGATTCCCGGATCGGCTGGAAGAATGATCGTGGCAGACTGCGCGTTTTCCAGCCTCAGCGTTTCGCCCGAAGCACGATATTCCCGCGGGATCGGGCAGATCGGGCAGACGCTTTCAGCCTGGACCGCTGAGGAGGTAAAGAGCAGAAGGAAAAGCAGAAGAGCCGCAAAAAGGCTGAATGTGCGTTTCCCGTAAAAAAAACCGAATATCGCGAAAATCGATTTCATGAAATTCTCCTTGAGGAAATACGAAAATAGGGGTCTCATTGAAACGGACTCCAGACGAAATAAGGCTGGCGGCAGGTCATGTTTGGGATGAAGTACCTCAACAAAATAGTGCATGGAACCGTTTTATTTTTTCTCAGTATAAAAAAATGGCGTGAAATGTCAAGTCTTTCATGGAAAATTTTTTGAAAAAGCTGAAAGAAATCTCAAACACCGGGCATTTTGAAGGAACGGGCAAAGAAATCGAATGAGCAAAGAAATGAAGAAGCCGCCGGAATTGCCTGGAGTTTCGGAGACGTGCGGCATCGACTGCGCCGTGTATTAAAAAGGCTCTGCCGGAAAGTACGTACCGATCCAGAGCTGATTCTGCCGCTGCGGATATTCAGTGGTTTCTGAGGTTGAGATTTTCGGCTAAAGGTCCCACGCGCGATTTCACCCTTCGGGAGAAATCTGGCTGCCCGTCATGTCGCCGCGCTCATGAGAGGGAAACATTTTGAAAATTGTTTCCCTCTCAAACTCTCCCTTCAAAAACTTTTTGATGTTTTTTTGTTTTTGTTTTTATTTCAGGATGATGCGGAAACCATGTCCATAGCTGCGAAAGTTCGGCGCATAGT
>CAZRGJ010000023.1:0-13720 GCA_964599445.1 uncultured Planctomycetaceae bacterium
CGGAACAGGCCGTTTCGGGATGGGGACTGGGGAGAATCGGACGTCGTCTGTATCGCGGAATTGAAATGGACGGGTGGAAGCTGGGAAAGGATGGAGATCGTGTCGCGCAGAGCTTCTTCTTTGCCGAAGACCGGATTCCAGCCCCCATCCATGATGGTGAATGCGTCAAGCATCGCCAGAGATTCTGCGTACGGACGGCGTGCTTCCGGAGTCGTTTGCGCATAGGTCGTCGCCATCCACGTGAACGTCGGCTTGAACGGACTGGCGGAATCGAAAGATTCCAGACGCAGAATGTCTGCCGAATGGTAGAAAAGGGACGCAGGTTCCTTCTGGTCCTGGAACATTCGGTAGGTTCCCGGCGTCTGCTGCCATTGGAGATTTCCCGCCAGTTTGGTGAGCGGCTGATTCGCCAGGATCTCCTGCGGTCTCGAAACGACGAGGTTTGGCACGAGTTTCAGCTGGTTCATATCCAGACCGAAATAGAGGAAGACTTCTTCCGCGGAAAGGATCCCGTCCAGACGCGGCATCAGTTCCGGATGGGTGTTCAGGCTGAAGAGCTTCGTGCCGTTCAGGTAAAGTTTCGCATTCGGGATCGTGCTCAGGAGCGCAGCCGCTCTGCGGTAAAAGACGGTCATTCTGGCCGCACGCCACTGGAGCCAGCGTTTTGCTCCTGGACCGGAAGTCAGAAAACGAATGCGGCTGAGGTAGTCCTCCGGGACCGTCAGGCCGGTATCCTGGATAAAACTGGCGATGCTGTCCGGTTCCATGCCCCACTGCGGATTGGGCAGGACGAGGAAACTGTCGGAGTGCAGCTGGAGCGAAAGACCGCCGAAAGACGGATGGTGCCCGTAGCGGCGCACGACTTCCGCGATGCTGTGCAGGACGGTTTCCTGAACCTTGGGATTCAGGATATTGTAGTACGGTGCACCGTGTTTCAGAGATTTGCGCTGCGTCACGAGTTCCCGCCCTCTCGGATTGACCCATCGGAGCGGACCGGAATTTCCTCCCTGACTGCGCACTTCAGCCGCATTCGGGAAGTAGACTGCGGTTTCCAGGTTACTGATCGGCGAGGAAAAATCCATTGACGGGATGAGCGTCAGATCTTCACGGTCAAAGAGGCGGAAAAGCATCTCCGCGATGTCTTTGCGCACGGGATCCTGCGCCGTCGGAAAATACGTCCCGTTGTCGTAGCGCGGCGTGGGTGTGAGGATGCGGCTCGGGTAGATCGTACTTCCGTCCGAGTAGACAGAAAGTACCAGACCATTGAATCCTACGTGCTGCATGTACTCGATGAGCCGTTTTCCGCCCTCGTAAAACGTAAGCCAATCGGAAATGCACTGGCCGGTCACCTCATTGTTCATCTCGGTGGCGGAAAAGGTCTGCGAAAACATCGGTTTGCCGATCAGAAGTGCGACGAGACGCTTTTTTTCCGTTTGGGAAAGACTGGATGCTGTGTGTGCCGCTCCGGTGTTTGCTGCGGAGTTCACTCCGGTTCCTGTTTCGATCCCAACTGCGGATGATGCCGCGGAAGCAGTGCCGTTGGGCATTCCGGAGGCGGATGCGTTCATTTGTCCGGCAGGTGTTTTGCGGGCAAAATGGTTCCCCGCATGGTAAAGACGGATCTTTCCGATGAATGCAGACTTTTGTGCGTGACGGTTCACCATCAGAAGGATCGGCGTTTTGCTCTGCGGCCAGAACAGAATGTGGTGTCTGTCTAAACGGATCGGATCCTGCATTGAAATGTTGATCTGGGGCGGTACGTTGATCCCCGAATCGATCCCCGGCGGCTCGATCGCTCCGGCTGCATTGGGTTCCATGATACTCAAGCTGCACGTCTGCTCCATGTTCGCAGGATACTCAACTTCGAGGATATGCGGCAGTCCGGGATTTTCGACGAGCAGCGGAAACGCTTTCCAGGACGGATCAATGGCTGGAAGCGGTCCCTGCGGCAATTCCATGAAATTCTGCTTTTCGTCGGGAAAGACTTTCGGTGTCCTATTCTGGAGTGCGGCTGCGTTGGGAACCCACGATTCAAGCTGACGGATCTGTTCCCGATCCAGATGATTGTACCATTCCGGATCGGAGGGGTCGATCTCCAGTTTCAGCGTGTAATTGCCGGGGTCTGCGGCAGAGACGGTGCCGTCATTCAGAACAAGAAACTGAACGCGGCGTTCTGCGAGAATATCGTCATCCGCATTTCTTCCGCTCAGCGTATTTCCAAGACTGTGAAGCAGTTTTTTTCCGCCGGGGCCTTTGCGCAGCTTCAGGACGACGTCGTAGACCCCCTCGTTTTCCGGAACTGGAAAGTGGATCTGAGCCGGCATCGTACCGTCAAGATGCACATTCTCGATCGTTCCGCTGTGGACGGAAAAGGTCTCTCTTCCGCGGAAAACCGAAAATTCCAGTACGCCGATCTCATTCGTCTGAGGAACGGTCTCCTGTTTTTCGACCGGAAGGATCTTGTGTCCGGGGCGGACCGGGGTTTCCCAGCAGAGTGCCGGCGTGACGGTGCACTGGAACATATCGCGCGGCGCGAAAACCAGATTGTCGCGGTCCATCTGAACACGGAGGTCGTCTCCAGGAACGCGGCTGACCGAAAACTGGAATTTTGAATTTTCCGCCAGCGGGGCCGTTTTGCCGCTGCGGATGATCTCACGAAGCGGGATCGCAAAACGTGCCGCGGAGGAATAGTCCGCTTCCGCTCCGATTTGGACCAGAAGACTGGCGTCTGGACGATACGGGACCGTCACGTCGAACCCATTGTACTTCTTGGCGACGGACTGTCGGATCTGGACGTTTCCGTTCACGAGCCACGCACCGCCGGGACATTCCGGGTCCATGGAGATCGGGGAAAGGTCGCTGAGGGTGCCGCTTTCGCATTGAACTTCACCGAATGCCGGACTGTCGACGCCTCCCCAGCGTAAACGCAGACGTACCGTCTCCGGACTGCCCGCAAAAACGGCAGCTGAGTATCCGAAAAAGAGCAAAATGAAAAAAACGGCTTTCATTCGCAAATCGGTTCGTCCCCGTGCTTTGAAAATTGGATCTCGTTGATGAAAAAAACGAAATTTCATACCTGAAGCGAAGTTTTTTAAGTGGATCCCGGGATAAATAAATCGGATTTTGGAAAAGTAAAATGAATACCGGGACCGAGAGTGACCTCGAAATGAAAAACTCCAACTTCTCCCCAAAACCACAGTATAGAAAATTTTTCCATTTCCGCCTAGAGCAAAATCAGGATTTTTCAGACAAAATATTCAGAATGTGCAGTTTGAGACAGTTGGATGCAGTCGAACTCCTGCGGCATATTTTCAAAATTTTGCCGACTCGTTTAAGGCTGAAAATAGAGAGCGTCAGACGGCTGGAAACGGAAGGCACGGAGAAATGGAACGCGCGGGGAGATCGTTTCCCATCTCCCCATTTTCGTATTCGCCGGCATTTTCTCGTTTCCCGTTTTTTATTTCGCTTTGGTTTTCCTTTGAAATTCCGGCACCATACCGTTTTCTCCCGGACGAAATACGATCCGGTCAACACGGCCGCCGGGCCATTGGATCTCAGTTCCGATCTGGTCGGAAGCCGGATAGAGTGCTTTTACGGTCGGCAGTACCCCAGAATCGTCCTTCCGGGGAATGAGGACCATGAGGAATTTGGGTTCTTCGGTTTGGACCGAGTGAAGGAGTTTGGGATGAGCCCCTTCTTTTGACGTGGTGAACCATTCTGTTGAGGTCTTTCCTGCGGGAGTGCTGACTGGGAAGACCGTCAGTACGGCTTTAGAGGTCTCCTGGGTCACGGACTCTAGGAGGAACGGATCATCCGTTTTTTCAGCGGAGGACGCTCCGAGCATGGATCCGTCGTTCGGAATGGACGTTTCGTCATTCGGAAATGGCGGGAGTCCTTTTTCTATCGGCGTCAGCGCGAGAAATGCGAGCTGTGCTTCCGGTTCTCTTGCGAAGATCTCGCATCGGACCTTTTCGCCTTTCGTGAGATTCAGGATATGCGGAGTGCCGACTTCGCGGTCTTTGAGCAGGCTCCACGTGAAGTTTAAGGAAATGACGAGATCCCAGCAGAATCGGGGACCGCCGTTGAGTTTTACCCAAAAACTGTCTGATTTTCCCGGGTCTGTACCGGCGCATCGAGTGAGTCCTGCGATCCGGAATCTCCCCGTTTCCGGAGCCGTGAGTTCAAAGACGGCTTTTCCGCGGCATTTCTCCGGTTTCGTCGTTAAGGCACGGAAACTGCCGCCTGCTGCCGCGGAAGTCCACGAAGTTTCGCTGATCTGAAACTGATTTTCCGGCGGAGTGTGCCATTGCCAGGTAAATTCATGTTTCATGCCGTCTTTTTTTCGAAAATCGTCGAAAGTCACGAGGTACGGCGGGATCCCGGCGGCTGTGCTGCGCACTAGAATGTAGTGCCGGTCAGCTTTTTCCACATTCAGCCCCGTTGGGAGCTGTTCTTTGTCGGCGTACCGGAAATTCCACGCATTGAGCGCGGAAGTCCGGATCCAGTCGAAGGTTTCCGTGTGGCGAAGCCCCGTGATCTCGCCGTCGCTGGAATTGTGCCAATTCATCGGCTGGCCCTGACCGTCGATGAGGACCACGTTGTGCGCGAAGCTGCTTCCGCTGGCGTTGGGGTTTCCGTCATTTCCGTACCCGCTGTCGATGACCAAGTCGGCACCGAAAGCACGCAGTGTGAACGTTCCTTTGTCGCTCTGATCGTGTCCGGCAGCATGAGGACCCGCTTCAATCGCAAGATGCAGGGCGTTCTTTCCATACCCGCCGTCTCGCGCAACGACCAGTCCGCGTCCTCTGAAAAATTGGAGTTTCGGTAGGTAGATCCCGGGATCTTCTGCGATAGGGCAGTCTTCGTAGAAGAGCACGAATGCCAGTGCCGCGGCATCTCCGAAGTTCTCCGGATCGCGTGCGCCGTTCCCATGGTTCCAGCACCAGCCCATCAGTTCCGCAAGAGCTCCCATGGAGAGGAGACGCGGTCCCGGAGTCTCCTGGAAATGCGCGAGGTAGGAGAGTCCGCTGTATGTTTCCCGCGGAACTTCGAGCTTTTCGCCGCGGCGTACCGGATCCGTTTTGGCCAGTTCTGCAAGACGGCCGCAGGTGTATGCGTAGACCGGAGAGCCGGCAGCCTGACCAAATCCGCAGTCTGAGAGATTGTTCCACTGACGGCGATTCGGCAGCAGTTCGGCTGTGAGCCAGATCGGGATCAGTTTCCAGTTGGTCTCCAAAAAAAGATCGCCCAGTCCCCGGTCGCGCAGACATTCCGCAAAATGCGGTCCGGCACCGATCCCGTAATTGAGATAGGCAGGACCTTCATGACCGCAGCCGTCAAAATCGATGCCGAGCGTCAAATAGTCACGCAGATGGCGGCGGAATTGAAAAAGCATGGCGTCTTCTGCCGCGAGTGTCTCTCCTTCCATCGCCAAGATACCGAGACCTGCGCACGAAACCAGTCCAGGATCCCAGTTCCAGACCCGGTCCAGAGGATGGTGTCCCCAGCTTCCCTCCCATGAGCGTGCGTAAATGTCGTCGATGAAGCCGAGAAGAGTCCCTTTGACCTCCATTCTTTCCTCCGGCGTCATCCAATGGTAGAGCCAATCGTATCCAAAGGCGAGTGCCCGTACGTAAAAGGTCCGCGTGTAGTAGAATCCCTGATTGATCTCGGGCGAGTGAACGTCCAGCGTGCGTGCCATGTTCACCAATGCGCGTGCCGCGTGTTTTCCGTAGCGTTCATTACCGGAAATGACGGCCGCCGCTGCGAGAGTTTCCAGCGGAATGACCAACGGATTGAGCGTCCCTTCAAAGCGTCCGCGGTTCTGATGCGTGTTCATCTCCGGATTCAGCTCGTAGGCAAACGCACGGTTTAACGGAGCTTCCGCGTCGATTTTCCGCATGGCATCTTCCGCCAGTTCCATCAAACGCTCAAATCCGGCCTGCTGGATCCCGCCTTCCGATGCTTTTGCACGAATGCGCTCAAGCCGTTTCCCATGAAGAAGAAGTCTCGGATGAACGCGTCCGTCGATCTCCGATTCCGGTTTCAGAAGGCGCATGAAACGCATTCTGGCGACCCTTCGTCCCAAGGCGGCTTCTTCCTCTTTGAGCACGAAGCGGAGCGAGTCGAATTCGATCTTCATGGGAGCTGTTCCGACGCTGATCGAGATCTCGAGTGCGTCGCCCGGTTTTAGAAGATGGGGACCAAAGGATCTGGCGGACGCATTGCGGTTGGGAATGAAGTGGGAAAACGGGAGGAAAAATTCGACCCAGTTTCCTGCACTGTCTGCACACCGTCCGATTTCCTGCGAGTAGTATTCTGACGGTTTTCCTGGGGCTGCGAGGACCATCATTGCGTGGATCTTTTTGCCGAAATTTCCCGGAGGAACGCGAAAACGTCCGTAAATTCCGCAGTACAGCGAGAGGTCGCCGTCCGGCATCCTACGCTGAAACCAGCCGAAGTTGAACTCCGATGGATCGATCTCTGCGGAAAGCAGATCGGACGCGCTGTTTCGCTCGAGCTTCACGTTTTTCTTTGATTTCCAGGAGTTTTTCCAGCTGGAGTTTTTTTCCGGCATGAGAGAATGGCGTTCTGCGTCGAAAACTGCCTCCGAAACAGACGGAACAGAGTCGGCCGATGCGGCAGGTACGGCAGGTGCGGCATTTTGTTCCGAAGACGGCAGGGGAGCTGCTCGCAGACCGGACACGAAAGATAAAATTCCGCAAATGAAAATTAACGGGACAAAATGGTTCATTTTCAGCTCCTGAAAACGGAATGAAGGTGAGGAAATGGGCGGGGCGGGGCCGTTAGCGGATCCCTTTGGGCAGGCTGTACTTGCAGAAAAGGATCGGCTATCGTTGCAGTTCGGAATGTTTCCGCATTCTTCAGGTCATTTTACTGGAAAAACAGAAAGAAGTCAAGTGCCGGTACCAAATCATTTCAGAGTCTTGAAATTTTGGCTTTTTTTTGTTGCGTCGGCAGGATTTTTTCCTTCGCGTCTTGCATTTTGGAGGATCTGTGCTAAAATGATTGGGAGACATTTTGTTTTTTTGTTTTTTTATCCTTTAGTCCTTCCTTTTTTTCAGGAATTTGCTCATGAAGATTTCATTTTTATTTCGGAGGCTCCTGCCGTCGCCGGCCGCTCTTTCCGGGTGTGCTGCCGTTTTTCTCGCCTCTGCATTTCTGGCTGCTCCGTCTTCTGCCCTGGGTGCGGAAGATACCGCACAGAATAACTCCGTACTTTCCCTTTCCGATCCGGCTAAACTTCCGGTTTTGGATACGGTCCCGGCCGGGTATCCTGATCCGAAAATGACGCTGACTCCGGATGCGTTTCAGACTCCGCCGGAAGGTTTCGGAGAAGTGCCGTTCTGGTGGTGGAGCGGCGACAAACTGGATAAAGACCGCCTCGCATGGCAGATCCGCGAGCTTCACGAAAAAGGCGTGACTGGAATGCAGGTCAACTACGCGCACAAAGACACGCCGGGCTGGCCCACGTTCCCGAATTCCCCGGAACTTTTCACGCCGGAATGGTGGGATTTCTGGGCGTTTGCCGCTGCGGAGTGCGGAAAGTACGGCATGGGGATCGGTCTTTCCACCTACACGCTGGACTGGACGATGTCGGAAAACCTCTTCAATCGGATCGTCTACGAGGATCCGGCATTCCACACTCGGACGCTTCATCTGCGGGAGGTCACGGACGGAAATTTCACGCCGTCGGAGAATTCGATCGGTTTTTGGGCCTACCCGTTCCGCGGAAATGTACTCGTTGGAAAGGGGATCCAGCTCTCGACGGCTGCTTCGGCACAGAATGCTCCTGAAAATGTGCGCGCGGCACTCACGAAAGCAGGGAATGCCGACTTTGATTCTGTCCGCATTTGGGAGGTTTTCTGGAAAGGGAATCCCGGGACGCTCAATCCGATCCATCCGCAGGCAGGCGCGCGCGTGATCGAGAAATTCTTTCAGCCGTTCGTGGACCACAATCCGACGAAAGACGCAAAAGGACTGAACTGGTTCTTCAACGACGAATTGCGTCTCGGTGTTCGCGGACAGCGTTGGTGGACGGACGACCTGCCGGAACAGTTCGCGAAATTCAAGGGCTACGGTTTCTTCGACAAACTACCGGCTCTCTTCATGGAAGTCGGTCCGGAAACTGCGAAAATCCGGATGGATTGCGAAGACGTTCAGCTCCACCTGACCGAGATCCGGTACTTTAAGCCGATCTACCTCTGGCACTATAGTCAGGGACTCGTTTTTGGGTGCGACAATAATGGGCGCGGAACGAATCCCCGCGAGTACGGCGACTATTTCCGCGCGACCCGCTGGTACTCTGCGCCTGGACACGACACTCCGGGAGGTCAGGCGGACTTCATCAAGGGGAAAGTCTCCAGTTCCATCGCCGCGCTTTACCAGCGTCCGCGTGTCTGGCTGGAAGGCTACCATTCGCTCGGATGGGGTGCGTCGCCGCAGACGCTCATGACCGCGACGAACGAAAACTTTGCGTACGGCTGCACGCTGCTGAATCTTCACGGACTCTACTATACGACGCACGGAAGCATGTGGGAGTGGGCGCCGCCGTGCTATCATTTCCGGATGCCGTACTGGAAGCATCTGCCCGTTTTCCTTAAGAATTTCGAGCGTTTGAGCTATGTTCTCTCGCAGGGGGTCTGGAAAAGCGAGATCGCCGTCACGTATCCGACCTCGCCGGGAATGGCGGGTTTTGGAAATGAGCAGAGCGCCGCGACTGGCTGTGCGTTTGACGCGGCCCGCAAGATCTATGCGGCTCAGCGTGACGTGACGTTCATGGACGATCAGTCGGTCCTTCGCGCCGAGATCCGAGACGGAAAACTCTGCGTCAGCGGGATGGAATTCCGCGTTTACGTTCTTCCGGGAGTCAAGGCGATCCGCTGGGACGTCCTGAAGAAGCTGGAAGCGTTCGCCAAAGCGGGCGGGATCCTCGTCTGTCTGGACCGCCTTCCGGATGTTTCGGACCGCATCGGCGCGAATGATCCGGAACTGAACGCGCTCGTCGCCCGTCTCTTCACCGACGAAAATGCCCCCGGTTTCTTCATCCCGAATCGGAACGGACCGGAGTTCGCGCGGCTCATCGCAGAGAAATTCCCGCAGGATATTCTGTCTGCGCAGACGTCCGGTTCCGCCAAGTTCCTCCATCGTCAGATCGGAGAGCAGAACGTTTACTTCCTGACGGGCATTCCGAAAGATACGCGTCTGACGTTCCGAGCTGTCGGACGGCCGGAGCTTTGGGACACCATGACGGGAGAACGGAAGCCGATGGAAGTCATTGCGCGATTCCCGGTCGACGGCGAGATGCGCACGGTCCTCAAGATGCCGGTCACGGAAGTGGAAGCTGCCCTGATCGTCTTCCAGCCGGATGCGTCGCAGACCGCGGAACTTAAGGAAAAGACGGAGACTGCCTCCGTTTCCGCAGAGGCGCAGGATGCCGTTTCGGCTCTGAAACTCGACGGCGCATGGCGTTTCCGTCTCGTTCCCACGATGGATAATCAGTGGGGCGATTTCCGCCTTCCCGTCACGCCGGACAATTTGCTCATCGGTGCGGAAGCCCGCCGTTTCCGCTATGCGGAGATCGAAGACGCTGCTGCCGCGGCGTTCCTGAACGCTCAGGACGGCACGATGCCGGAATCTCTCCGTCCGCTCGTTTCTCCCGAGACGAACGAATCCTCGTGGCCGATGCGAACCTGCGGATTCGGTACGCAGTTCTTCCTGACGAAATGTGCCCGGACAAAAGGAATGCCATCTGCCGCGGACGCTGCGTCAAATGCTTCCCCGTATGCGTTCTCCTGGCGTGTCGGCGTGGAATCGAATCCGGGACATCAGGGCTGGCACGGTACGAAAAAGAATATTTCGGACTATTTCATCGCGCTTGGAAGAGGAAAAGGCGGACATAATGAGACGGTCTACGTCGAAGAAAACGTTCCGCAGAACTACCGTCTCTCCACCTTCGTGCGCTATGCCGGGGACGTCCGGATCCAGAAAGGCGGAAATCTCCCCGTTCGCGTGACGCTCGACGGAAAAGAGATCGCGCCGGAGACGGAAACGCTTACGCTCGACGGTTCCGTGCAGGAACTGGTCCTTGAGTACGCAAAAGCAGGCCGCGGATTCTGGGTCCTGGAAAAAGGAAATCCGCCGGCGAGAACTGCGCAGCCGGAAGAGGCGGACGTAACGCCGAGCGAATTCCGCACGTTCAATACCGCGGGCCGACTCGCTCCGAAAGAAGGCGGAAATGAAATTTTGACGCGGAAACAGACCGGAGAAAAATTGGCCGGAATGCCGCTTTCAATGACGTGGTTCCGCACGGACTGCGTGCCGTTTGAGCCGTTTGCGAAAGAGGGAAAAGCTGTTTCGGACCGCGTTGGCGTCTACCGTTTTACCGCGCCTGCCGGACTTCAGAAAATGGTCCTGACGCTTGACGAGAAAGCAGTCGGCATTCCGGCGGTCTTCGTGGACGGACAGCAGATCCGCACTCTGGAAGAGACTTCGAGCGTTCAGCTGCGTACGCGCCGTTTGGTCGTTTCGCTTCCGGAAACCTCCTGCCGTTCTGCCAAGGTCGCCATCGCTGCCCGGCTTGCGGATTCCCTGGAAGGCGGAGCGTATTTTGCCGAGCCGATCCGTCTGGAAACCGGTGAAGGCGAGATCCCGCAGCTCGGAGACTGGAGCCAGGACGGGACGGTCCTTGAACTTTACTCCGGCGGTGCCGTTTATTCCAAATCGTTCACGCTCTCGAAAGAGGATGCTTCGGCAAAAAGCGCGATTTTGGATCTCAGCATGGTTTCCGCGACCGCAGAGATTCGGATCAACGGGAAACCCGTCCGTACGCTTGTCGCGGCTCCGTGGAAGACCGACGTCGCCGGTTTCCTGAAAGAAGGCGAAAATACGGTCGAGATCGAGGTCTTCAACACGCTCTCGAACCACTACCATTCGATCCCGAACCGCTATCGCGGAAACCGGACTTCCGGGCTGATCGGGCCTGTTGAACTTCGCTTCGGAGATCGCTGACCTACTCGGCAGAAGCGGTTTCGCACGGCTTCTGCCTTTCCATTTTTCACTCAAAAAGACCGGTCTGCGGTACGTACTGCAGGCCGGTCTTTCATTTTATTTTTTTGCTTTTTTGCTTTTGCGTTCTTTCGCTCGTTCTGTCTTTCAGAACATTCAGAGTTTCCGGGGCTTTCAAGGTTTTCGGTGTTTTCGGGATTTGCCCGTCCGCTAGATCCAGAGTTTAAGCCGTCCGTCCATCATATCCGGAAATTTTTCCTGAACGGAGCGGTAAACGGCTTCCGTGACGCTTCGTGCGGTGAAATGCGACGCGATGATCAGCTCGTTTCTGAAATTTTCCTGCCGATCCACGACATCATCCAGGTGAATGTGCCCAAATTTGTGGATCTTGGAGCTGCGGTGCCTCTTTTCGACGAACGTCATTTCCATGATGAGCGTTTCCGCTTCGTAGAAGATCGGGTTTTTGTCGAGTCCGACCGCATTGGAGTCTCCCAAATACGCGATTTTAGGGAGTTTGATCTCGTAGGTAATGTCCGCGCCTTCTTCTTTCTGTCTGCGTATCTCGTCTCCGCTGAGCGTCAGATATTCCGGCTTCAGCTTCTTTCGGCGATGGTAGACGACGTATCCGAGCGATTCGATCCGGTGTGAGGTCTTGAATGCTTCCACGACGATTTCGCGGGAAAGCTCTACGGTATCTCCCGGCTTCAGACCCACCAGCTCGCACGGAAATTTCCCGCAATCCAGATGGGACCAGACTTTCAGCAGTTTTGCCGTCAGATTCACGAAGCCTTCGGGAAGGTAAATGACCGGCGGCGGCATCTTCATCATTCTGCGCCGTGCGACGTAGCTCGGAAGCATCGCAAGATGGTCCAGGTGCGTGTGGGAAATGAACCAGTTTTGCGTACCCATGAACTCCCACGGCTGCGCTCCCAGGTCAAATCCCAGATGGAATTCCGGAATGTGCCAGAAGGTCTGGATCGCGGCTCTTGAAAAACCTTCGATCGAATAGTCCTTGAATTTGAACGTTCGGTATGAAATATCGCGCATGGTATTTTCGTCAAAAAAACGTCGAAATGCACTGCCAGGCCCGGCCGGTACGGAATTTTGCGGAAACGATGCCCGTGAACGGATCTCAGGAAACGCAGTTCACGCAAAGACGCGGATTCAGAGTGCCTCTGCGAGTTCCTTCTGGTCTCCAAGTTCGTCGGGTCTGCGAGTTCACCGGGTTTAGGAGTTCACCGGGTACTCAACGGATCTTGCGGGACTTAGCGGTACAGCTGTAGCTTACGCCGAAGTGACTCCCGCACTGTTGATCTCGCGGGTCCATCCTTCTCCCGGATGAAGCCAGATCTCGCCGAAGAGCTGGTACTGTTCGACCTCGACGCAATAGTTTCGCACCAACTCCAGCGAGGCCAGGAAGATCGCGACGAGCGTCGTTTTGTGCATTCCCGGTTTAAAAAGTTCCGAGAAGGAAGTCATGCCGTTCTCTGCAAGCCGGTCCTGGATCCGGGCCATGTGCGCTTCGATCGGAGTCTCCTCGTACACGATATTCGTCGGCACAGGACCATTTGGTTCTTTAATGATTCGTCCGAATGCGCTCACCAGATCCCACAGATCCACGTCCAGGATCGGCTCTTCGGCAAGGTCGCGGGTCTTGCGCGGACAGTCATTCGCGAGACGTGCGTAATTTTGCTGCCATCGCCGGCCCCGTTCTTCCAGAAGGCATGCGGCGTCACGGTACTTTTTGTAGTCGAGAAGCTGACGGACAAAATCTTCGTGCGGATCTTCCTCCTCGATGACCGGCTCCGATTCGCCCGGAAGTGCTTCCATTACCTTCATCTCAAGAAGCCAGCTCGCCATCGAGACGAATTCGCCCGCAAGATCGCAGTCAATGAACTGGATGATGTCGAGATATTCGTTGAACTGGTCGATGATCTCGCTTACTTTCACACTGAGAATATCCAGCTCTTTCCGTTTGATCAGAAAGAGCAGGAGGTCCAGCGGACCGCGAAATAAATCGAGTTTGACGGTGAACATGGTTCAGGGATCCTCTGAAAACGCCGGGAATGCAGCAAAAATCAAGGAGAAGATCGGAACGTATGGAACGCTCGGTCCGAGTAAGTATAGTCGATTTTGGATTTTCAGGGAAGAGCAAATTTTGAAAAGAAAAAGTGAATTCGGCAAAAATTTCCAAAAGTTTGGAGGGACAGGACGTTTTTTTCAGATTTTTTTCCGAAAGAAGAAAAATTTTCCCAGTTCCTTCTTTCGTTTCTCTTCCAGCGTAAAAGATGATGCCGAACGCACCTTCCGAGTGAACTCTGGTCTATCGTTTCGGAGGCCGAAGATGAAAAAAAGACCAGCTTTTCCTTTTTCCGATTTTCGGGTAAAACGATCCTTAACGTCAATGGTTGGCCTGCTTTCGCGTATTTTGGCGCATTTTTGGTTTCCAGATTTCATCCTGCCAACCCATGCCGGATGCCGATCTTGCGCCTTTTCGATCCAACTCAGGAAAGGAGATCAAAATGAAATCTCGAGCCAAATCGCACCGCCGCAGATTTCCGTATGGCGGTTTCGTCGGAATATTCGACCGTTTGAGTGTACATTCAGACGCACTCTCTGACGCAGATCCCGACGTTTCCCCCTCCGAACGGGATCTTTCCCAATGGAGCTTTCAGATGAGACCTTAGCCCTG
>CAZRGJ010000023.1:13730-16151 GCA_964599445.1 uncultured Planctomycetaceae bacterium
GGGTTTCTGCCAGGGAAAACACTCTTCTGCTGCGTTTTTTGGAAACACTTTTGCGGCTCGCTTTTCGGTCTGCTTTTTTATTTCAGCTTCCTGCCCGGTTCCTTTTTCCCCGGCCTCGCACAGGTTGGCGCACAGACTCTCTATCCTTCCGTTCCGCTGGTCGGACTGCAGAGCGCGACACTCGAAAACATCATGCTTCTTCAGAATCTTCGCGACACGGACCGCCCCTGCATTGGATGCAATTCCTGGGCCGTCGGCTATGGAATGGGCGGTGTTTCGCGCGGAAATGTCCAGACGTCTGCAGGTACTTCGCCGACTCGCTTCGATCCTTCCTTCGGCGGGATCCTGACCGGAACGGATCTCAATTTCGGTACAGCATCCCGTTTGGGGGCCTTTTTTGCGTACAATTCGGCAACGGTCAAAAATACTTCCGATTTCGAAAAGGCCAACGTGGACCACTACCTCTGGGGACTCTACGGACGAAAAGATTGGGACGGTATCTACTTCATGGGGACGGGGGCCATCGGGCATGGAAATCTGAGGCAAAAAACTTTTTCCGAAAATTCGACACTGGAGGAACTGGGGGAAGCCAATGCCTGGCGAGCCTACGCCTATGGGGAACTTGGCACGGAATTCCGTTTCGGCTCGGTCTCATTTCAGCCGTTTTGGGGACTTCAGTACTACCATGCCTCCAGCGGTTCGGAACCCGGTGATCCGGCAGATCCGGCAGTTCTGCCTCTTCCGGCTCTCGAGACCAACTCCTTTCAGAATGTCGTTGGAGCCAGACTGTCAGGAGTGTTTTGGCAGAACGACGTCCATTCTCTGCGTGCCCACTGCACGGCATTCTGGTTCCACGAATTTCTTTCTATGAACGATCTCGGAGGATCAGACGCCGTCTCCGTGCAGGACTTCGGCCGAGACTGGCTCGTCATTGCGCCGACGCTGGAGTGGACGATCGGGAACTTTCGGATCTGGAGCGGCTATGTCGCGATGGTCAACGAACGCGAAACGCTTCATCTCGGACAGGGGGGACTTGCTTTCTGCTGGTAATTCCGTGTTTTTCTCAGATGCGCTCCAGATACAAAAAAAGAAGGAAGCACCTCGCGATACTTCCTTCTTGATGTGTCTCAGGTCTCAGCACTTTGTGTGCCAAGCCGTTTTTTCAGACGTCCTTACTTCACGATGTCGCGGATCTGGTAGACCGTGTGCAGCATGTGGTGCGCTTCGTGAGAGTTCGGAGCTCCGCCGAGCATCGATTCGTAGCAGTCGGCGACCGTCTGGTTGTCCTGGGACTTCTGAACGGCAGCAGCCGCATCGGAAGCGTAGGTTCCGTCCTGACGGGCAACGCGTTTCGCACGGGTCGCGCCCATCGGCTGACCGGCACCGGAGATGCATCCGCCCGGGCAGGCCATGACTTCGACGAAGTGAACGTCGATCTCGCCGGCCTTGATCTTCTGGACCAGCTCACCAGCCTTCTTCAGGCCGTAAACGACCGCGACGTTGATCGTGACGTCATTGCCGCCGACATTCAGCGTGACGGAGGCCATCTTCAGATCGTCCATACCGCGGACGGCCGTGAAGTTGATGTCCTGAAGTTTCGTGCCGGTCAGGTCTTCGTAAGCGTAGCGGAGAGCAGCTTCCATCACACCGCCGGAAGTACCGAAGATGAGACCCGCGGAAGTACCGAATCCGAGCGGTTTGTCGAATTCGACCGGTTCCAGAGCGGCGAAGTCAATGCCCATCGATTTGATCATGCGGGCAAGTTCGGAAGTCGTGATGACCGCATCGTTTTCAGGCGTACCGTCTTCTTCCATGAATTTGTCCAGTTCAGCTTCCATCTTTTTGGCCGTGCACGGCATGATGGAAACGAGGAAGAGGTCTTTCTGCTCGCAGCCCAGTTCGGCCGGAAGCATTTTTTTCGCGACAGAACCGAACATCGCCTGCGGGGAACGGCAGCTCGAAAGATTCGAGAGCATATCCGGGCAGAACGTTTCCGCATACTTGACCCAAGCCGGGCAGCAGCTGGTGAACATCGGGAGCGTACCGCCGTTGAGGACGCGATTTTTGAATTCCGTCGCTTCTTCCCAGATCGTCAGGTCTGCGGTGAAGTTCGTGTCGTAGACGTGCTTGAAGCCCATGAGCTTCAGAGCCGCGACCATTTTTCCTTCAACGTTCGTTCCTGCCGGGAGACCGAATTCTTCGCCAAGAGCCATACGCACGGACGGAGCGATCTGGACGGCGACCGTTTTCGTGGAATCGTAAAGTGCATCCCAGACCTTCTGGATGTCCTGCTTCACCGTGATGGCACCGGTCGGGCAGACCGCGGCGCACTGACCGCAGTTCACGCACGCACTGTCAGCGAGTTTGCCGTCGAAAGCCGCGCTTTGAGCTTTTTCAGTTCCATACGGGTAGGATTTACGT
>CAZRGJ010000024.1:0-16105 GCA_964599445.1 uncultured Planctomycetaceae bacterium
CCGTCCCGCTCTACATCAAGGGAGCCGGCGTCATTCACGGACGATTCCGCAATGTCGTCTCCAAAGCTCTGGAGATCCTTCAGAATACCGACGAGTTCCTTCTGGCAGACGCCCAGTTCAATTTTGAGAATCTCGAGGAACTCACCTTTGATCCCCGTGCGCTGGACTTTGAGCATCCGGTGAATCGGCGTCTGAATTACCATTTCGGAAACTGGGATCCGCTCCACATCACCAACCGCGGAACCTTCGACCGTTTCGTTCTGATCCAGTCGACCGTCCAGTCGATCCTTTCGCGCGTCACGGGGTCGTTTGCCGAAGAGTACGGCATCCCCCGGGAAGAGCTGGAATTTGAAGCGGCGGCCGTTCTTGCCGGAACGCTCCTGATGGGCAGTGCCGTGAGCGGCTGGGGACCGGGAGCCAGAACGTCGGCCGAGACCTTCTCAGCCCTTCTCCCCAAAGTCGCCAAGATCCGCGATGCCTTTTACCAGCAGCTCCTGGCACAGATCCCGGAATCCCATGCCGACCGGCTCCGCGAGGAAGAAAAGCTCCTTCACCAGCCATTTGCGGCGGCGCGTCAGTATTTCAACCGGCGTCTGGCCAAACAGCGGGCAGAGCAGTACCAGAATGTTCAGCTTGCCCGACTGTATGCCTGGATGGGCTACGAAGATGCTTCGCGCGAAATGGTCATGAAAGTCAACGTGCCGTCCGCAAGAATGCGGTGCGAAGTCGACTGTCTCCTGACGAAAGCCCATCTCGCCATTGACCGCGACCAGGTCCACGACGCGATCGGCCGCCTTTGCCAGATCGAAAAGATCCTTCATGAAGGGATCGAGTGCGGCGCGTTTCTCGATCCATGGTACATTTTGGGATTCGACGGCGAATATCCGCTCTCCTCTTCCGTGGAAGACTCCACTCCGGACCAGCGGGTCGACGAAATGACGACGCTCGTCAGTTCCATTTTCTCGCTTTACTCCCGCATTCTGAAAGAAACGGCAGCGAAAGGCCTCAAAAAAGAGCAGACCGAACTCATGTTTCGGATGCAGGCCGTCACGGAATGGTGGGATCAGTTCGGGACCCTGGATCTCTCGGAGATCCCAAGCATTTCCGGTGCGGAGACCTACGAATCGATCCAGCTCGTCGTCTCGGCACTGGAAGCATGGTATGAAGCCGGGACCGCAGCGGGCGACATTGCGTTCTGGCGTCCCCGGGCGGCGGATTTCAATTCCGCGAAAGCCTACACGCTGCTGATCGAAGCACTCCTGGACCAGAAAGATCCGATCGCCTCCATGGCACTTCTGATCAGCTGGCTGAGTCAGTCGGAGATCTTCAAACTGGACGACGGCGACTATTCCTTCCATCCGCTCGCGCTCCGCTGGATGGAAGACCTCTGGTATCCGACCACCAAAGAGCAGCGGCTGCTTGGTCGCAAAGGCAGCCGGCTTCAGGACGGCTGGGAAATGGCGAAGCGGTTCGTCGATATGGTGGAAGCAAACGCCGACATTTACGGAGTCGTGCCGTCTCTGGAGCTTGATTCCGATCCGGATGGACGCAGCCCCAAAGATCCCGGCAAAAATGAGGCTTCCGATCCCGACGGTTTCGGAGAAGAGGCTTTCGGAGAAGAGGAGTTTGACGAAGAAGACCTCAGCGAACTTTTCAACGCAGCCTGGGAAAACATCACGTACCATGATTCCACGGATGACGGTATCGACGGCTCGATGATGGACGGAGAGTCGCTGAAGCACTTGATGGAAGATTTCCCGCTGACCAGCGAAATGGAACGGATCTCCGACCGCCTGCTTTTCATCATTACGCAGGCCCGGCTCTGGAAAATGTCCGCCGTCTTTTCGATCCCCTACGCCAAAGAGCACCCCGACCGCTCCGAAGTCCTTCAAAAATGGAGCCGACAGGCCGAGACCCACATGGAAAAACTCCATGAACTCATCCGGGAAGTCCGGGCTTTCCAGGTAGAACGGCCCGACTTCTCGCGCGCGATCGCCATGATGGAATACGAGAAGCAGATCGGCATGAAATTCTCCCTGCTGGAACGGCTGGTCTCGACATGCAGCGAACTGATGGATGCCCAGCGTCTCATGCGGATCGCGGACGTCGAAAACCGGATCACGGAGACCGACACGTGGGAAAATGCGACCCGGCTGATCATCCAGGCGCTGATCTGTTCCGAACCGGAGCGGGTCAAAGAGGTCTGGGACCAGACGATGGAACTTCTGGTCAAGGAACCGATCCTCTACGAACCGATCGACCGGGGCGGAGATCCGATCCGAATGATCCGGATCCGCAATGTCCTGACGGTCATCCAGCGTCTGCTTACCAACCTGCCGCTTCAGGGACTCCTGGCGGAAACGTACCGGATGCTGAAGATCGTGCAGGAAATGGAACGGCAGAACCCGGTCGGCGGTGCCCGGGCGATCACGCGGTACGATCATCTCTTCGACCTCGGAAGCAAAGGGATCCTCCGCTCCATACTGCGAAGCGGAAATCAGCCGGGACGCGCCAAATGGAAAACGCGCCAGCTGATCCCGTTCCTCGACAATGTCCTAGACATCCTGATGCAGAACTGGCTGACGCACAGTCACGGGATCCGCATTTCCTCCCTGGATCCGTATCTGGAATCCCGGGAATGGAAGCTCCTTCAGAAATTCATTCAGGAGTACGGCGAGGATCTCTTCTCCCCGGTACAGATGAGCTATTCCAATCTGCAGGCGATCCATCATGAGGGGATCCGCGCATGGCTGGAAGCCCTGAAGGAGAACTGCGAGCTGCGGGAAAACAGCATCCAGATGGAGGAAGAGACCATTCAGGGAAAGAAACTCCTTGAAGCTCTGGAAGAAGGAAAGATCCAGCAATTCCTCGCGGAACGCAGTCTGGACACGGTCATCGAGACGCTTCTGGAACGCTACGGACAGTTCATCGACTACAATACGACGACCACGCAGTCGGACAACGGGCAGAATCTCTACATGCTGTTCGATTTTCTCCGCCTTCTTGCCGAATACGACAGAATGGCGTGGGATCTGCGTCCGTTCACCAATGCCCACCGCGTCATGGTGCGGGAAAAAAGCTACGAAGTCGCCGACTCCTGGTTCCACGAGATCCAGAAACGGACCGCCTACCATGCGAGGCAGTTCATCCGGCGGTACAGAAAGCTCTGCCTGAAATACGGTCTCGCGATCAAGACCATCGGTGACCGACTGGACGAACGTCTGGTCAAGCCCATGACGATCAACAAACTGTGCGCCCTTCTGGAACCCGCCATTCAGGAGATGCGTACCGGACAGAAAACGGAGTCCTTCACGAAATTCCTCGAACTCGTGCAGGACTTCACGGAAGAACCGTCTGGGACGGGCTACGAGCCGCCGACGTGGCTGGAAGAGATCGAAAATGAGATCAGCCGCTACCGAAACCGCTCGGAAGAGGATGACGAAATGCTGGATCTGAAGGACTTCATCCCGCAGATCCTCCTTGATCAGAAACAGCTCCAGAGCATCACCCGAGAGATCCAGCTGGAAGAAAAAAACAGCAGCCAGCTGGAAGAAGAGGAGTACTCCGACATGGTGCTGGATCTTCTGGAGCACTTTTCGGATGACGAGGTGGAAACGATCCTGAACGGCGACCTTTCCGATCTGGAGATCGAGAACTTCTGGAGAGATCTTCAGGAGCTTGAAGCCGACTCTGAAGAAGAAGAGGAGGACGGCGGCGATAAGGAAACGTCTTCTTCCGAAAAGAGATCCTCCAAAGGATCTTCAAAAACCAAACGGTCCCGAAACGCCTCGAATCAGGATCCGGATGACGATGAATTTAAAAAACTGTTTGAATAAGAAAAACTGTTTGAATAAGACAGAGAACAAGACCCTGGATCCACACAAGGAGCCTAAAATGAAAAAACTGCTCATGACCTGCCTGTCCATGATGGTTCTGGCGTTTGCCGGAAATGGAACCACAGCGGAAGCCGCCCAATTCACCGACCGCTACGATGAACTCGAAAAATGCGAGTGGAAGTCGGAAAACGGCACGCTCCTTTACCGAAAATACACGCCGAAGCTGGAAGAGGGCAGGAAATATCCGCTCGTCATTTTCCTCCACGGAGCCGGCGAACGCGGAAACAATAATATTGCGCAGGTTGCCGGACAGGACGCATTCCTGAACCTGATCTTCAGCGAAGAAGGCGCGAAATACCCCGCATACCTCATCGCTCCCCAGTGCCCGCACGGAAAACGCTGGTGCGAAGTCAACTGGGGCGAAAAGGCGACCCACGCGACTCCGGATACTGCGTCCTACGGCACGACGCTCCTTTACGAGCTTCTTCAGAACCTCAAAGCGAACGATCAGATCGACCCTGACCGCATTTACGTGACCGGAATTTCCATGGGCGGATACGGAACGTTCGATTTTCTGGTCCGCTATCCGAACGAAGTCGCTGCCGCGATGCCGGTCTGCGGCGGTGCGGACAATGAAAAGCTCGCAGCGACGCCGGAAATCAGGAACGTGCCGGTCTGGATCTTCCACGGCGATGCCGACGGAGCCGTCCCGACGCAGCGCAGCCGGAATGCGTATGAAGCCCTGAAGAAAAACGGCGGAAACGTGCAGTACACCGAATATCCGGGCGTCGGGCACAATTGCTGGGACCGCGCGTACCGGACGCCGGGTCTCGCAGACTGGCTCTTCTCCCAGAAGAAAAAATAGAAGACCGGTCCCGATTTGAATGACGGTCCATCCGTTTTTCTGAAATGAGAAACGGATGCGCCGCCGTTCCGCTGAAAGATTTTCCAGAACACCGTTCCACTCAAGAGATCCATGCTTTCCTACATTCAAATAGCCCGGCCGGACCATTGGTTCAAAAATGTTTTCATGCTGTTTGGCGTCGTTCTGGCGATGTTTTACCGTCCCGATGCATTTCAGTCTGCGGAAGCCATGCTGCAGGTCGGAAAGACGGTCTTCATCGGCCTGTGTGCCGTCTGCCTGATCGTGTCGAGCAACTACGTCATCAACGAGATCCTCGACGCACCGACGGACCGGTCCCACCCGTCCAAATGTTTTCGTCCGATCCCATCCGGAAAAGTCAAACTTTTCTGGGCGTATCTGGAATGGATCGTGCTTGGGATCGCCGGTCTTGGGATCGCGCGGAGTCTGAACATGCCGTTCTTCTGGTCGGGAGCCGTCCTGCTTTTGATGGGATGCGCGTACAATATCCCGCCTGTCCGGACAAAAGAGTGGATCTACCTCGATGTTCTGAGTGAATCCGTCAACAATCCGCTCCGTCTGATGCTCGGCTGGTATCTTGTCCTTCCCGGTCAGGTCCCGCCGCTTTCGCTCCTGATCTCCTACTGGATGGTCGGCGCATTCTTCATGGCGACCAAGCGGTTTGCCGAGTACCGATGGATCAACGATCCGGAACGGGCAGCTCAGTACCGCAGATCCTTCCGGCACTATACGGAAGAGAATCTGCTCGTGAGCATGTTCATCTACGCCATCGCAAGCGCACTTTTCCTCGGCGTCTTCATCGTGCGGTACCGTCTGGAGCTTGTGCTGGCATTCCCGATCCTCGCGGGTTTCTACGGATACTATCTGTACGTCGGACTGAAACCGAACAGTACCGTTCAGAATCCCGAACACCTTTACCGGGAACGGGGACTGATGGCGTATCTGACGCTCTGTCTCGGCGCGTTTCTCCTCCTCATGTTCTGGGACATGCCCTGGCTTTACGAATACTTCAAAGTCGCGCCGCCGGCGGTCGAATCCCTTTGGAAGTTCTAGAAAAGAGGAGAGTCGGAGAACCGGACGGCCTCGACTTTGCGGGTCGTGCGTTTTGTCTGGATTGTAGAGACGAAAATTCCGCAAAAGTCGCAAAATTTGGGAAAAGAGTGTTTTTGGGACCGGGAAATGTTGACGATAGAGTCCAATATACCGGAATATATTGAATCGATCGATTCCCAGACACGATAAATTTCCGCTTCCGGGCGGCAGCTGCACGCAGATCCTTTCGCAGACGAAAAAGCGTCCGGCTGAAATTTTATGTGGGATCCGCATAGTACTTAGGAGAATAAACCATGCTTTCATACTCGCAGGCGCTGAAAAAATGTTTTCTGCCGATTCTGCTTTTGGCAGGTGTTTTGATGCTGGCTCAGACCGCCTCTGCACAGGACGCCGGCGCATATGCAGGTGTTGAGATCGACGCGCAGAATGTGCTGAAAATGCAGACTTACGTGGAACCTTCCATGGAATCCCTTCGGATGAGAAAAATGTCTGCGTCCCGGGAGATCTCGCAGGACCTGCGTGAATTCAATCCGGCACGCGCCGTCTCGCTGACCCGTCTGGAGTATGAGATCGCCCGAAACAACGGCATCGTGACGGATGAAGTCCGCTATATGGCGGGTCTTCAGCGCATCGACTACGTTTTCGTGTATCCGGAAACGGGCGACGTCGTCCTCGTCGGTCCGGCGGAAGGCTGGTACAAAGACGTCTCCGGCCGTGTGGTTGGCCTGACGACCGGTCAGCCTGTGCTTCGCCTGGACGACATGGTCGCCGCGATGCGCACCTACGCCCCGAATTCCAAAGAAGCTAAAGTCATCGGATGCTCCATCGATCCGACGCAGGACGGCCTGGCCCGTTTCCAGAAATTCCAGCAGCAGATCGGCACGACGGCCGTTCCTTCCATGACGGAATCGATCGTGAAGGGTTCCCGCGAGGCTCTGGGGCTTCAGAAAGTCTCCGTTCTCGGCGTTGATCCGCAGACCCACTTCGCGAAAGTCCTGGTCGAAGCGGACTACCGCATGAAGCTCATGGGCATCGGTCTGGAAAAGATCCCGTGCCGCGGAATGAGATCCTTCGTCGATTCGGTCAGTCCCGGATCTGTCGCCCGCAATGCACTTTTCCGCTGGTATTTCGTGCCGGACTATGAACGTGTCCGCATGAGTCCCGACAAACTCGCGATGGGTCTGGACGGCAAGAGCGTCAAGCTCGTCGGTGCCGATGAAATGGTCACGGCCGACGGTTCCCGCAAGGAACTCGCGGTCTCCGATTCCGCAAGCAAACAGTTCACGCAGGGCTTCACGAGAAACTACGACCGCATTGCCGAATCCGCACCGGTCTACGCCGAACTCCGCAACCTGGTCGACATGGCGGTCGCCGCGGCTTTCCTGCAGGAAACGGACGCCTACGGCAAACTGGATTGGGAACTGGTCTACTTTGGCGACGAAAACAAATTCAGCATCCAGACGGAACGCGCTCCCGAATTTGTGGAATCCGCCGTGACGGCTGTCTGGCGCGGCAATACGCTCACCACCCCGATCGGCGGCGGTGTTGAGATCTTCGCGAAGCGCGCTTTCTCCGAAGAAAACCTCCTCTCGGCCAACGACGCAGCAGTCGCGGACGAACAGAAGAGTGCGGAAGCGGAACTTCCGGAAGAAGGCTGGTGGTGGAACTGATCCCCCGCAAAGCATGACCCCATCAACGAAAAGGCGGATGAAAATTCCGCCTTTTTTTATCTTTCAGACACTCCGCAGACCTCAAAACCGGAAGAGATGGATCTTTCGGTTTCTTTTTTGAGGAAAGATGCAGGAAATAGAAAATCAGGCTCTGAAAAACCTTAGAAATCCCTCAAAAATACCGATTATTCTCTTTGAAACGTCCAAATGGGCAAAAAGTTGATTTTTTTTGAGGAAAATGGTGAATTTTCCGGGAAAACTTGTTGACCTGACGGCGGTTTGCCATTAAACTATAGAAATATGAAAAATAAGATTCAGGGGTAATCTATTTTTTGATAAAGTATTATCGAAAAATCACTTGCAAACAAGGATAATTCAGATGGCTCGAAGTAATGCAGTCTGGGGAATTGACGTTGGAAACTGTTCGCTGAAGGCGATGCGCTGCTTCATCGACGACAGCGATCCGGAGATGTTGGTCGTGGACGCGGTGGATTATATTGAGTATCCGCAGATCTTGACGCAGCCGGGAGTCGATCCGGACAATGAGATCAAGGAAGCGTTCAAGCTGTTCCTCTCGCGCAATAAGATCAAAGGGGACAAGATCGCCATTTCAGTGGGCGGGCAGAACAGTCTGGTCCGCTTCATCAAGCTGCCGCCGATCGAACCCAAAAAACTTCCCGATATCGTCAAGTATGAAGCCAAGCAGCAGATCCCGTTCCTGAATGAAGTCATCTGGAAATGGCAGCGCATGGGTCAGGCATCCGAGAGCGCGCTTCCTCTCGAAGTGGAGATCGGTCTGTTTTCCGCGAAACGGGATCAGGTCTTCAAGACGGTCCTGCAGTGCGACGACCTCGGCATTCCGGTCGATCAGATCCAGCTGACGCCGCTGGTGCTCTACAACTACATGCTTCACGATGAACTTGGCGAACTTCCGGACATCGACGACTACGATCCGGAAAATCCGCCGCCGTATGTCGTCGTTCTTGCGATGGGGACGGACGCGACGGACCTGATCCTCACGAACGGATTCCGCGCCTGGCAGCGCAACCTTCCGATCGGAGGCAACCACTTCACGAAAGCACTCATGAAGGAACTGAAGCTGACGTTCGCCAAAGCAGACCATCTGAAACGCAACCTGGCTTCCAGTCAGGACAAAGTGGCGGTCCTGCGTGCGATGCAGCCGGTCTTTAACCAGTTCCAGAACGAGATCCAGCGTTCTCTTGGATATTTTTCCAGTCAGGATCCGAATGCGGAATACCAGCAGGTCATCGCGCTGGGGAATGCGATGAAGCTGACCGGTCTGACGAAATATCTCTCGCAGAACCTTGGCATCGACGTGACGCTCGGGCAGTCTTTTGCGAGTCTCGATACTTCGAATCTTGCGGACACCTCGCTCATCGCCGAAAATATGTCGACGTTCGGCACCTGCTATGGTCTCTGTCTCCAGGGGCTGAAAAAGGGAGCCGTCAACACGAACTTCCTGCCTGTTGAGATCAAGACAGCACGCATCATCAACTCCAAAAAGCCGTGGATGCTGGCGGCGACCGTCCTGCTGATGCTCGGCATCACGGTGAATTTCGGAGCGCAGATGAACGTTCAGGACACGGTAGCCGAGAAGAACTGGAAAACCTACGAATCCCAGGCGGAAACGCTCTCGAACGAAGCCAAATCGTATGTGGACGCCATTGCGGCGGAAGAGCAGAATTTCCAGATCCTCGATGCCATGGGAAACAAATTCCTCCAGAATTTTGGAAGCCGAACGAACTGGCTCGAACTCCTTTACGGCATCAACGCCTGCCTGCCGAAAGCCCCGAAACCGGAAGCGGATCTTCTGACGGCGGAAGAAGTCATGGCACGCGAAGAACTGCATATCGTGAATGTGGATGCGCAGCCTCTCAACGACTATGAGTCGGAAGAGTGGATGAAGATGGCCATCAGCACGACGCGGGGAGAGATCCTGCCGAAGAAACTTCGCAAACTCTATGAAAAATCCCTGAAGGGAGACGAAGAAGGTGAAGAGAGCGAAGACGGTGAAGAAGGCGGTCTGGACGGTGTCGTGAAGCAGGCGCTGGCTCCGGAACCGATCGAGGGACTCACGCCTCCGGAAGGTGAAGAAGGCGAGGAAGGCACCGAAGAAGCAGCTGCCGAAGAGGAATCGGAAGACGGCGAAGAGGGCGAAGGCGCAGCCCCGGTCAAACCGGCACGCTGGCTCGTCTCCGTCTACGGCTACCATTGGCATAATGACCGCCAGGCAAAAGTCAAGCAGGCAGATTTCGTTCAGGAACAGTTCCTTTCCAAACTTTCCGGAGAAACGGAATGCACGTTCAAGCTTCCGATGCTGAAATCCGCGCACGTCGTCGAACCGAATGCCGCGGACAAAGAGATCGTGAGCATGAAAGATCTGGGTGTCCGCTACCCGGTGATCGTGAACAATGCGATCCGCTCCATGTACGCCAACTGGGAAGACACCCGCCGGCTCGAGATCCGCGACGAATACGCCGACCCATCCGCGCAGACCGCGAACCGCGGTGCAGAAGGGATGGCCGCTCAGGATGCGGCAATGGCAGATCCCAATGATCCGGCCGCCGCGAACGTCCAGCCTCTGCGCGAAGGGAGACGCTACGATTTTGTCGTCCATTTCCTCTGGGAACCGAAATCTTCAGTTGAACGTGCGGAGATCCGTGCGGCGGTCCTTGCTGCGGAAGAAGAACGCAAAAAGGCACAGGAAGAAGCCGACGATATGATGGCGGAAGACGAAGAAGACGGCAGTGAAGAAGAAACTGATGAAGAAAATGAGGAAACAGGGGAAGAAGATTCCGAAGAATGATCTCGGAAACTTCGTGAACGAACGAAACAAATTCACATTTTCAGAGGGTGAGACCTGATCCATGAATAAATTCAGTTTAGTTTTGAAATATATCAAGAAATACGTTTTCTGGGTAATTTCGCTCGTCTGCCTTTTGACGACCATCATCGTCGGCAATGTCGTGACGGGGAGCAAATCCACGACGTTTGAAGCTCGTGAAAGCGCGATCGAAAGCCGTTTTTCCGAGATGCAGCGTCTTGCCGGCCAGGACAATCCGAATGGAGTCGTCGTGGCGCAAAAACAGGAAGATGTCGAAAATCTCAAGGCGAACATCTTCGGCGTCTGGAGCAGACTTTACGCTCCGCAGAGCACGCTCGCAGAACACCATTGGCCGGAATTCCGCGGAGACGTCAATGCGGAATACTATCAGGATGAACTGCGGAATGCCTGGAACCGCCAGACGATCTACGATAAGCAGAACACGCTTCTTCCGGAGATCGCGAGCGCCTACCGCGAGTACGTCACGCGCTCCCAGGCACGCGATTTGATGGAACGCTACCGGATCTACATTCCGCAGCTGGCCGCCGGAGCCAACGACGCCATGACCGCTGCGCTTCCGACGGGCTTGGAAAAGGCGGCCCAGAGTGAATTGCCGTCGGAAGGATGCATCATCTGGGACAAGATCAACCGTCAGCAGCTTTTCAGCCGATTCAACCGTTTCCTCCGTGCGAAAGCCGGGGGGATCCCGACGCGCAATGTGTTCATCGTGCAGGAAGATCTGTGGGCCTACGACATTCTTCTGAACGCCATCGCCAAAATGAACGCATCCTGCGAAGGGGCGCATGATGCCGTCGTGAAGCGCATTTTTGAAGTCAACGTCGCAGACGACGCTTCCAGCGAGCGCCTCGGCGGAGACGCCGACGGTTACGGAAGCCGGGTGCGCAGTTCCACTTCCGCCTCCGGCAAAGAAGGACCGGTCGTTTTCCGCAATTCGTCCAACCGGGTGGTCCTGGTGGAAGAACCGGCCGTCACGGGAGATGAAGAACTGGATGACCTCTCCGCCGGCGGTGAACTGGAAGAGGAAACGGAAAGTGTTTTCGGAGACGACGAAGAATTTGAAGAACTCTTCAACTACCGCTACTGCGATATGCACGGCAACTTCATGCCCGCGGCGCGTCTTCTGGAGTACCTCAAGACCAAGCCGGAATACAAAATGATGCCGGTCCACGTCCGCATCCTCATCAATCAGGAGCAGATCCCGCAGTTCATGCTCAACTGCATGAATTCCGAGCTGCCGATCTACATTCACCAGATCAGCGTCAAAGTGCGCGATTTCGATTCGATTGCCCACAAACTGGAGATCGTTCCGGAAGAAAAACCCTCCTCCGAAGAAGAGAGCGTCGGGACTTCTTCCCGTGCGTCCCGCGCGTCCCGTGAAACTGCCAGAGAAGCGGTCGCTCCGACGGAACTTCAGCAGCCCAGAATGGACGGCAAAACGGATGAAAGAAAGCCGGAAGACGTGGAATTTGAGCTTTGGGGAATGCTCTGCATCTTCAATCCGCCGGACATGGCCAAATTTAATGCGGCTCTGGGAGGCGAAGAATCCGAAGACGGTGAAGAATCCGAAGACGGCGAAGAATCCGAAGACGGCGAAGAATCCGAAGACGGTGAAGCGTCTGAAGACGGCGAAGCGGCTGAAGATCTCGAAGAAGGGGAAGCTGTTTCGGATGAGGAAGCGGATGCGGACACCTCCGGTGAGTCTGAAAATGCCGATGAAGAAGAACCGGCAGCAGATACTGCGGACGGATCGGCAGACGAGGCCGACATGACGGAAGAAGCCGATGCAGACGCGGAAGCCGAAGCAGACGCGGAAGCCGAAGCGGAAAACGAAGAGTAAAGTAAAATTTTCAGGCAGACGGTCTTTTTTTGAAGCGGAACTTTGAAAAAAGACCGGGCAGCCGGAGATCGAAACCGGACAGGGGAACGATTTTCGGGAGCAAAAGGGGAATGGCTCTGAACGGCTTCCGTTTCTGCCTTCCAAATACGAAATACGAACACGACGAAAACCCAAACAGGAATAAACGATGAAAGGCAAATTCGATGCAGACAGCCTGAAGGAACTTTGCATCAATCATTTTGAGAAAGTTCTCTTCGGCATTTTGGTCGTCTTTTTTCTGATGATGATTCAATCTGCCCTGCAGGTGAAGCCATACACGAAGAAACCGGACCAGTTGAGCAGTGCGTGCAATCAGGCCAGAGCGAAACTGGAAGCGGTCCAGGAAGTCGAGCCGGTGACCCGCAGCTACGATACGCTGGTCGTCGGGATCCAGGAAGAGATCCCAGCCGCGCAGTACGCCACGGCTGCGTCATGGAATCCGATCCTTTCCAAAGAAGGGCAGAAACGCAAATCGCCGCGAGCCCTGGCCGTCACGAATCTGAATGTCGTGGAATGGCACGGCAGTGTTCAGCGTCCGCAAAGAACGGATGAAGCGGGAGCGGAAAATGCGTTCGACGATGGACTTGGCGGCCGAAGACTGAGCCAGACGGAAGGCGTGCGCTGCTGCATCCTGATCGGTGAACTTCCCATGGCGGAACAGGAGCTTGAGTATCAGCGTAAGCTGGGACTTCGGGATCTGAGCAAATTCCAGGACGCTGCCAGAACGAATACGATGGAAAATCCGGCGGACTCCCCGATGTTCTACAATTACTCGGTCCAGCGTGCGGAAGTACCGGCAGACGGAGACATTTCCAAACTGACGGACAAAGACTGGGAAGACCTTCGCAAAAAGCTCCGCGGCAAACCGTCGATCAACGAACAGCGCATCCACTATTTCCAGGGGGACGGCAAACTGGGTTCCCGCGGCGGAAGTATGGATCTTCCGGATAAATACGCTCCGCCGGAACTCTGGCGTGTCGCGAAAACCGCCGAAGATCTTGAGGCCCAGAAAGATGGGAAAACTCAGGACGGCAAAACCGCGAAAGGGAAAAATACGCGGGGCATGAATCCTGCCGCCATGGCTGGACCGGACGGAATGACGGTCAACGGAATGACGCAGGCGAAAAATGAATCGCTGATGATCCCGCTTCCGCAGGTCGTGCAGTCCAGCAGCAGTATGCAGTTTGACTGGGTGACTTACCTGCCGTATCCGGAAGAATTCGAGCTGGAATTGAATTCCATGGATGGACGCGGTCTGCGCCGGCCGGGCAGCGATGCGGATGAGGAAGATGCGGACGCTGAAGAAGATACTGCGGAAGAGGAAGAAGACGAATACGAAGTCGTCGAAAATCAGAACGTCAACGACAATATGGATCGGGAAGCGAACGTGCGTCTCTTCCGCTACGTGGACTACACCGTGGAACCTGGCAAACAGTACGTTTACCGGGTGAAGGTCCAGCTCCACAATCCGAACTACCAGTACGATCCGCCGTTTAACGTCGAAAATCCGGATGACCGCAAGGTGAAATACCTTGAAAGCGCGTGGTCGAACGTGACGCCGCCGGTGACCATTCCGCTGGATCAGCATTTCTATCTGCCGGGTTACGCGAAGAAATTCACGACCGACATCAAGGAGAAACGCTGGAGTCCCTACCTGACGCTCATGCCGGTGACGTTCAATGAAATGGACGGCAACGAAGACTTCACGTATTTCAGTGAGATCATGAATCTGGAAAGCAAGAAATCCTCGCGAAATTCCAGACGAAAGCCCAAAAAGGAAGAACCTGTCCGTATCCAGCCGGGTCAGGTGCTGAATCTGATGGTTTACGAATATTCGATCCGTCAGCTCGGCAGCATGGATCAGGGGATGGATCCGCAGCGGCGATTTGCGGATGACGAGGAAGAAGATCGTCCGCGGAAATCGTTCCGGACCGGCTTCATTCTTCTGGATGCACGCGGAGGAAAAGAACTTTACGCTCCGCTGGACAAACGGGATTTTGAAGGCGCGGCGCAGAAGATCAAGAGCTATCCGGAGGGGATCTACTCTCCGTCCATGGTCCTGCTCATGGGACCGAAGGGGGATTTCGTGATCCAGTCGGAACTGGAAGACGTCTCCGATGTTTACCGCCGCCGCGACAAGTCCCAGCAGCAGAATCTTGAACTGAAAGCCATGATGCAGCAGAACGGCATGGAAGACCAGGAAGAGGGGCGGCGGACCCGGCGTAGTTCCACCCGACGAAACCGCAATGAAGGCGGCGACATGGGAGGAACGCAGAACAGCCGGACGAACCGGACGAATCGGCTTCGCTGACCGGTCGGTGAATTTGTCTGCGGATAAAAGTTTCGTTTTTTGAGATGAGAAAGGGAATGCAGAGTGTTTCTGCGTTCCTTTTCTTCCTGAATGAGAAAAGTTTTCTGAAAAAACCATGATCGAAAAAATTCCAGCGGGAGACCTGATTTTTCTTGGGACCGGCACCTCGCACGGTGTTCCGATGATCGGATGCGAATGTGCGGTCTGCCGCAGTCCGGATCCGCGCAATAAACGGACACGCAGTTCCGTCATCCTCGGATTTCCAGAGGGAAACCTTCTGATCGACACGTCCCCGGATCTGCGTCAGCAATTTCTGCGGGAACGTCTTCTTTACGCGGACTCGATCCTGTTCACGCATCCGCACGTGGACCATCTGTTTGGTCTTGACGACACGCGGAGGTTTTCGCACCTGAATGGAGAGCGTCCCATTGAAGTCTTTTGTTCGGAACACGTCGAACGGGAGATCCATGTCCGTTTTGAGTACATTTTCGACCCGGCCGTTCAGGAATTTCCGGCAGGCGGGATCCCCAAACTGCATCTGAACCGGATCGAGCCGTTCCGGGAGTTTGAAGTTCTGGGGCAAAAAGTCCTGCCACTGCGGATCATTCACGGAAGGATCGAGATCCTTGGATTCCGGATCGGCGATCTGGCATACTGTACGGACGCAAAGATCGTGCCTCCGGAAACGATGGAGCAGCTTTACGGTCTGGAAACGCTCATCATCGGCTGCCTGCGCTACGATCCGCATCCGACGCACATGGGACTTGACGAAGTTCTGGAACTGGTAGAAAAACTTCAGCCGAAACGGGTCTTCTTCACGCACATTGGGCATGGTTTCGACCATGAAAAGATCTCCCGGGAGCTTCCGGAGCATATCCGTCCGGCATTTGACGGACTTTATTTGGAAAAATGTTTTCCGACTTCTTGACATTTGACCCAAAATCCGCTAAAATGAAGCGATGGGGACCGAAACTTTTTTGGTATCCGGAAAAGTCCCGGTCCTTTTTGTTTTTCGGACTTTTTTCACGGAAAGTTTTCTTCCGGCTTTCCGCCTGCCTGTTTTGAGAGGAAAAATCATGCCAAAACATTCCGCATTTTCCCGCCGTCAATTCCTCGGTACTTCCCTGGGCGCATCGATGGCCCTCACCGCATTCCCCGGAAAACTCTGGGCTGCCGGTCCCGGAACAGAACTCGATAAAGAGCTCGTTCTGCGCTGCGCGATCATGAGCGACGTTCATTTCAAAACGAATCCGAACTGCGCAGAAAAAAAGCGTCTTGAAAAACTGATGCACTACCTCCCGACGTACGCCAAAGACTCCGCGCATCCGAATTTTGATGCCGTCATGGTCGTCGGCGACATGTCGGACCACGGATACGCCGCGGAACTCGTTCCGTTCCGCGACACGCTTCTCGGAAACCTTCCTCAGGGCGCGCAGGCTCTTCTGTGCATGGGGAATCACGAACATTGGGGCGGCCAGGAACACGTAAAAGCCGGAGGAAGCCGAAAGAACTGGGAAACCATCTTTTCCCGTCCGGCCAACTCGCACAGCGTGAGCAACTGGTACCAGTTCATCGGACTTTCCTGCGTAGAGGGAGCCTGCAAGTACGGC
>CAZRGJ010000025.1:0-4697 GCA_964599445.1 uncultured Planctomycetaceae bacterium
ACTTTTTGAGAAAAATCTGCCCATTCCCTGAAAAAACCGCAAAACCAGACTCTCTCCACCCCCCGCCCTTTCCTTAAAATCCCTGGATCCTCTCAAGAGATCTTCTAAGATTTCCATAAAACGCCCCCAATCCCCCGAAATTCCCCCAAATTTTCCAAAAATTTCCCAAAAATCCAGAAAATTTTCAAAAATTTGAGACTCTCCGGTATTTTATCCGTTTAAAAAGCAGACGGCCGGTAAATGGAAGGAAGGATCACTCCTTCGTCCGGAGGTACCGCCGTCATGCAGAGAAGGCCTTCATGAAAAAACAGGACCCGAAAAATGTCGGAAACGCAAATACGAAAACTCACCGACCGGCTCTCCGAAACAGAGTACGGCACGATACGTACCTTCGCGCTTCGGCTCGTTCGAAATCATGCACTCGCGGAAGAATTCACGCAGGAAGCGGTCCTGCACCTGCTGGAACATGAAAAGAAAACCGGACAGGAGATCGAAAAAACCAAGACCTGGCTCTACCGGACAATCCGGAACCTCATTTTTGACTGGTTTCGGCGTCAGAAAAAACGCGCAGAGGTCTGCGCCTGCCTGACGTACGGCACTCCGGCATCCGCCAGCGAGGAGGTTCAGAGAAAGGAGGATTCCGAAATGCTGCTTCAAAAACTCGACCAGCTCCCACTGCGTCACCGTGAGGCAGTCCGGCTGAAATTTCAAGAGGGACTCACCTACGAAGAAATCGCGGAAGTCCTCAAGATCTCACGGGCCGGAGTCGGACGTCTGCTGAGTGAGGCGCTCAGTAAACTGCGAGAAATGCTCAAAGACGGTGAATGAGAGAGGAGACCCGCAAATGAACGGCCAAAACTACGAAAAACAGGAAAACCAGATGATGGAAATGGACTCTCGCGATACGGAGATCCGCAACTCGCAAACACTCACGAACGAAACACTCAATGGCGAAGATCTCCTCACGGCAATCGCGCTGGGTGAGGCTCTCCCGGAAGAATGCGCGCAGTTTGAGGCAAAGCGGAACGAAAACGGCGAATTCAGCGGAGAACTGCTCGCAGAACTCGACGCAATTCGCAAACTGGCGCAGGAACTGACGCTCGTGCTTGCTCAGGAACCGCTCCCGGATGAAACAGATGAATCAGACAAAACAGGCAGACCAAGCGAGTCAGAAACGCAGAAAGGATCAGAAAAAATGACGAAAGGGACTGAAAGCATAGAAACCCAAAAGAAAAACTCACAGAAACGGCACTGGAGCTCGTTCCGCACGTGTACGGCGGCACTTCTCCTCGTCCTTTGCGCAGGGATCCTGCTCATGCCGGGAAGAGTGAAGGTCCGAGAAACGGCCATGGTTCCTGAAACGGCCGTGAACGACGTGTACAATGCCATGCAATTGGAGGCACCTGACGAGTTCACACCGGCACACAAATCCGCAGCTTCTGCATCTGTGACTTCCAAACCTGCTGCAGAGATGACGGATAAAATGACGGAAGAAATGCTGAAAGAATTTGACGAAGAGGAAATTGAAGAATTTGCCGAAGAAGAACCGGAAGAAATTGCAGTCGCGGCAGCCGGGGAACCGCCCGCAGCCGTCATCGATCTTCCGTCCGAGGCTTCCGTGAAAAGGAAGGCTCGCGCTAGCAGAGTACGCAGCGCAAACCGTATGGAAATGCAGGGGAACATTCAGATGGAAAAACAGACAGATGCCGTCATGGATGCTGAGTTTCTCAGAATGCCGGCTCCCGAAGCCCCGCAACGTACCGAACTGGGCCTTCCCGCTCCGATGCCGGTTCCGCGTCCGTACCCGACGCCGACGCTCTCACCGTCCGCCCCGCAGTACGTGGACATTCAGGAAAACGAATTCAAAAATCCCGCCGAGGCCCCCTACTCCACCTTCGGTCTGGATACGGATTCGGCCTCGTATTCGCAAATGCGGACGTTCCTGACCGAAAACGAAATGCTTCCGCCGCGGGAATCCGTCCGCGTGGAGGAGTACGTCAATTACTTCGACTACGCGCTTGAGGGACCAGCTGCCGAAGATACGTGCCCACTGCGTCCGCACGTCGAAGTCCGTCCTCATCCGTGGCGGGAGGGACTCCTCATGGCAATGGTGGCGGTCAAAGGACGCGAGATCCCCGAAGAAAAGCGTCCGAAGCTGAATCTCGTCTTTCTGATCGATGTTTCCGGCTCGATGAGCGACTGGAACAAAATGCCGCTGGTGCGCGACGGAATGTTTCAGCTCCTCGATAAACTGCGCCCGGAAGACCGGATCTCTATCGTGACGTACGCCAGCGACACGCAGGTCCGCCTCGCTCCGACCCCCGGAAATGAAAAGTCCGCCATCGAAAAAGTTCTCCTGGAACTGAATCCGTATGGATCGACGGGCGGAGGCGACGGACTTCAGAAAGCCTACGCACTTGCGCGGAAAAATTTCGATCCGGAAGCCGTCAACCGCATCATCCTCTGCTCCGACGGAGACTTCAACGTCGGCATCACCGACCCGGATGCCCTCAAGAATTTCGTGGAACGCGAAGCTAAAAGCGGCGTTTTCCTCTCCGTGCTCGGTTTCGGGATGGGAAACTTCCACGATGACCGGATGAAGACGCTCGCCGCTTCCGGAAACGGAAACTACGCATACGTCGATTCCCGCTCCGAGGCCAAAAAAGTGCTCGCGGACGACCTCGTCGGCTCGATGGTCCCTATCGCAAAAGACGTGAAGCTCCAGATCGAATTCAATCCCGCCCGCGTCGCCGCGTACCGCCTGCTCGGATACGAAAGACGGAAACTCGAAGACCGCGATTTCCACGACGACCGGAAAGACTCCGGAGAGATCGGAGCCGGACACTGCGCCGTCGCTCTCTACGAGCTGGTCCCCGTCGGTACGGAGATCCCCATGGCCTCCCGGCTCGATCCCCCGCGCTACGGAAAGAATGCTGACGACGCAGATCCTGCACAGAACCAGACGCAAGATCCGGCACAAGATCCGGCACAGAATGCAGAGAATCAAACCGGCACAGAAAAACCGGCTGCGGAAGGGCAGAAACCGGAAGAAAGCGAAACGGCGCAGGAGTGGTTTTTCGTGAAACTGCGCTGGAAGGAACCAAATGCGTCGGCCAGCACCCTCCGTACGTTCCCCGTGACGTTTGACGCGGAAAAGGAAAAAGAAACGCCGCCGTCGGTCAATTTCCGGCTCGCGTCCGGGACGGCTCTCTTCGCCCTGCTCCTGCGCGACAGTCCGCACACTGGGTCGGCCAGCCTCGGCACAGTCCTGGATCTGATCCAGCCGGCAGTTGGCGAAGACCCCCACCGTACGGAACTCAAGACCCTCGTGGAAAAAGCGCAGAAGTTCATCCGCTAGAGGCGGTCCTGCGAAAAAACCCGCAAAAAACGCAGAGAATGCCGACGCACGCAAACGTCCACATTTTCTGCGTTTCCGCTTTTCAAAAAATCTGAAAGATCTTCTCAGTCCCCTTCGCCGTCCGGCTCCTCGCCAAAAACATTCAGCCAGTAGGCCAGATCTTCCCTCGAGGTTTTTTCAGGTTTCTCCTTTGGTTTCGGGAGCGGTTTGGAGGGCGTCTTCACGGGTTCAGGCATCCTGTCGTAGAACCACTCATCCGAGTCGAAAAACGTCATCCGACGCCGTCGTGCCGCATTCTGGATCCGATGGTCGCTCGAAACGACCATCCAGTCCGCCTCCCGTTTCTGTGCCAGGATCAGCTCAATGATGTACTCGTCTGCCGTATCGTACCCGCGGGAAAAAACGACCTGGATCCCCTCATAGTGAAACGAATCCGGAAGCATTTTCGGCGGTTCCAGAGCATCAAAAACCACCGTCGTCTGGCGTCGGTGCACCTCCGAAAGATCGTTGGCCAGAAGTTTCAGAAGAGCATGGCGCGCCTCTTCAAGTTTTCCGACCGGCAGAGCACGCCGTCCGCCCAATCCGGGAAGGATCCCCAGTGCGCAGACCATATTGTACCCGTCGATGATGATTTTCGGCTGAGTGCTCTTCATAAAAAACAGGTTCATCCGGCAACTGCGTACCGGAAAAATAATTAAAACGCGGACAGGTTCGGTGTAGAATATAAAAAACAACCAATCGCATACACGAGGAACCCCCTTGGCCTCATTGGAATTATACCACAAGCAGGGAATCCAACTTCTGTGCCGGGCATTCCAGCGATGTCGACGACGAACAGTTCACGCCTTATTTCGACTTTCCCTTTATCGTTAATTTCTACAAGATCCTGTCGCCCCAGAACGCAAGGGAGACGTCCTGGCAGCCCCCCTCTTTGGCCTTGACGAGCCGCGGACGGATCAGCGGTTCGTCGAGGCGGCTTGACACATGCCCCCGTTGGTGAGCGAGTTCCCACAGATGGCCAAATACGACACGTTTGGGTTTGACGGTCTCCACAGCCTTGCGTGTGTCGATCCCACAGCCGGGGAAGAACAGCCACAGGTCAGGACGCCCCCAGACTGTCACGAGTTTCGGTTCCGTGCCGCGTCCGCTGTCGCCTGTATGGTAGAGGATGAAGTCACCGATCTTTATCTCAAACGCCGTCGTAAAGTCGATCAGTCTTGGATTATGGTCGATGAGTGAAGTGCGGATCTCCACGTCCCGGAGCTTGAACGTCTTCACGCCGTGCACAAGACCGCTTTCCTTCGCGCCGTTATTCTCAAGGAAGTTGGAGATGACCGTC
>CAZRGJ010000025.1:4707-15873 GCA_964599445.1 uncultured Planctomycetaceae bacterium
CGCGCCGTCCATCGCATCGTAGAAATCCTTCTGCCAGTGATCGCCGTGGCTGTGGGTGATGAGCGCAAAGTCGAGCAGCGGAGCGAACTCAACAGCCCGCCGATGAAAAAGGTCTATGGAAAAAAGCGACTTGCGCGTCTTGACGATGTACCCCATGTTATACACGCTCCAGACAGCAGGCGTATCGCCCGTCACGACCGTTTCTTTTGCCTCCCGCATCACCTTTTCGAATGCCGCCTCCAGCTTCTCCAGCGACACCAGCCCCCGGGTATTGCCGTCGATGAGGTATGCCTTGAATTCCTCCGGCGCCACGAGTTCCGTCTCGCGGTCCCATACGGCAATCGCATCCTCGGAAATCTCCTCGCCTTGCGTGTTCTTCTTTGCCATGATGGACGACATCAGCATCGCCGCGCCGATCGAACCGATAAATTCACGTCTGTTCATTTTCATCTCCCTGAAGTTAGTAAAAAATGGTCCATGCGGCAACTGCGTACCGGAAAAACAATCAAAACACGGACTGGTTCGGTGTGGAATGTAAAAAAACAACAAACCGGATACACGAGGAAGAACCCGGGACCTTCTTTAAATTATACCACAAGCAAGGGATTCGTCAATACTGCGCCGCTGACATTTCCAGAAAAAATCAAGATCCAGCCATACAATACAGCCCGGAGAGAAAAACATTTCGGAAAAATGCTCTTCTCTCCGGACTTTTCTATTCCCCAAATTGCGTCAGTCCCGACGATCCGTCAGCCTAACCATTGATCTTTTTCGTGATCTCAGCCACCAGCTCGTCTTTGTGGACACGCCACTGTTCCAGCGTGTCGCGGTCACGGACGGTGACGGTTCCGTCTTCCAGCGTCTGACTGTCCACCGTGATGCAGAACGGCGTACCGATCTCATCCTGACGGCGGTAGCGTCGGCCGACGGCACCTTTTTCATCGTAGAAGGTGACGAAATGCTTCTTCAGTTCGCCGTAGATCTCCGACGCCAGTTCCGGCATACCGTCCTTCTTCACGAGCGGGAAGACGGCAGCCTTGACCGGAGCGAGACGCGGATGGAAACGCAGAACGACGCGCTTCGACATTTTGCCGTTTTCGTCCGGGCATTCGTCTTCATCGTACGCCTCACAGAGGAACGCGAGCGTCGCACGGTCCGCGCCGGCAGACGGTTCCACGACGTGCGGAATGTAGCGTTCACGCGTCTGATCGTCGAAATACGAAAGGTCCTTTCCGCAGCCGCGGTGCTTCGGTTTGCCGTTTTCGTTCAGTTCGACTTCCAGTTTGCCGTCACGGTTGATCAGCTTGCCTTCCATGTGGCTGCGAAGGTCGAAATCGCCGCGGTGCGCGATCCCTTCCAGCTCGCCGTACTCGCCTTCCGGGAGGAACGGGAACGCATACTCAATGTCGGCAGTCCCGACGCTGTAGTGCGCGAGTTCTTCCGGATCATGCTCACGCAGACGGAGTTTTTCGCTGGCCAGACCGAGCGAAATGTACCATTGGAAACGGCGATTGCGCCAGTATTCGTACCATGCGCGGGAGGAACTGGGAGAGCAGAAGAACTCGCATTCCATCTGCTCAAACTCACGGGAACGAAACGTGAAGTTGCGCGGCGTGATCTCATTACGGAAACTCTTTCCCTGCTGCGCGATACCGAACGGAACGCGGATGCGCGTGCTGTCCAGAACGTTCTTGAAGTTCACGAAGATCCCCTGCGCGGTTTCCGGACGGAGGAAGGACGCGTCGTCGTCGCTTCCTAACGCACCGACGACGGTCTTGAACATCAGGTTGAATTCACGCGGAGCGGTCAGCGTACCGAGGTGTTTCGCTTCCGGAGCGAGGACCTGCGAGAAATCTTCGATCTTTTCCAGCGAGATCAGCTCTTCGCCAAAGACCATCTGGTCCGCATCCTTCGCGCGGAGGTTGAAGTACTTCTGAGCGCGCGCGTGAATGCTCTCATCCCAGCTGTCTGCGTTCGGGTCGCCAAGGACGAAGACCTTCTGCCCCTTCGCTTCCACCCAGCGTCCGCGCAGCTGGTCGTAGCGGTAGCGACGTTTCGATTCCGTGCAGTCCACCATGAAATCATGGAAAAGATCGTAGTGTCCGGAGCACTTCCAGACCTGCGGGTGCATGATGATCGTGCAGTCCAGACCCGTCATTTCGTATTTGGAAGGAGCGCCTTCGTCGAGCTTCTGCTCATTGTGCGTCGCGACCATATCCTGCCACCAGGCGTTCTTGACGTTTTTCTTCAGCTCGACACCCAACGGACCATAGTCCCAGAAACCATTCAGACCGCCGTAGATCTCGCTCGACTGAAACAGAAAACCGCGTTTTTTGCAAAGCGCGACCAAATCCTTCATTTCCATGACTTCACTCCCTGCGGATCAAGACGAAACCCGCGTTTTTTTGAGTCCAAATTCCCGATCTTTCGAAAAAACAGGCCGTCGGAAACAGAAAATCTCCTATGGACCGGGTCTTCCGTGGGACCGCATAAAAAAAATCCCGCCTCGTAAAACACGAGGCGGGACTTTCCAGTGGGCATTACTGAACTCGAATCAGTGACCTCCGCGGTGTGAGCACGGCGCTCTAACCAACTGAGCTAAATGCCCAAAATCTAAATTTTGCGATTTCGTAAAAATCACTCACACTCTCAATTTTTACAGAGTGAAGTATACACGATTTCCAGATTTCCACAAGGGGGGGAGGTCCTTTTTTTCGCAAAATTTCCGATTTTTTCGTTTTTTTTCGCTTTTTGTTCCACCCGGCCCCCTTTTTCTCCCAAAAATCCAAACAGCAAAACACGCTCAGTCTGCCGTCAGTGCGCGTTCTTTCCATTTCCGGGTAAATTCCGCGTAATCTTCCGGCGTATCGATCCCGATCCCTGCCCGGGGGACCGTCCCCACCAGGATCGGGAAGCCGTTTTCCAAAACACGCAGCTGCTCAAGCGACTCAAGACGCTCCAGCTTCGTGCGGGGAAGTGAACTGATCTTCAAAAGAAAATCGCGCCGGTACGCGTAAATTCCCAAATGCTGCCAGAAAAGCGGCTCCTCCTGCTGAAGATCCTCCGCCGTCACGCCGTCGCGCGGAAACGGGATCAGGCTCCGGCTGAAATAGAGCGCACGCCCTGCCGAATCGAAAACGACCTTGACGCACGACGGATCGTTCGCCTTTTCCATCGAGCGTATCGGTGCGGCCAGCGTCGCCATGACGGCATTCGGATCATTCCGCATCAGCGCGGCCACCGTGTCTACCGTGTCGCCAAGGATCTCCGGCTCGTCTCCCTGCACATTCACGAAAACGTCCACATCCGGCATTTCGCGCGCCACGGCAGCGATCCGGTCCGTTCCGCAGGCGATCTCTTTCCCCGTAAGGACGCAGTGCCCGCCGAATCCCTCCACTGCCCGAACGATCTCTTCATCATCCGCCGCGATCGTGACGCCATCCGCAAGCCGGGACTGCCGCGTACCTTCCCAAACGTGCTGAATGAGCGGTTTCCCCGTCTCACTGAGCAAAACCTTGCGCGGAAGCCGCGTCGACGCAAGTCGAGCCGGAATGACGATCTGGATCTTCATGAAAAAATCCCCCTGAATGAATGAGCAAGGTCCCCGCAGGTCCCCAAAATCAAAAAAAACGAAACGCCCTCAGTATAGTGAAGTTCCGAAAACGAGTCAACCCCGGTTTCTGCCCGAGTCTTCGCGAACGGCAGGATCCGCTGAGTACACGCCCCCGTCTCGTTTCAGGACCCGCAGGCTCTCAAGCGGTCCTCACTCCTCCAGCGGCACGCACTTAACCCCGGCCTTCTCCGCGGCTTTCCAGACTTTCGATCTCTTCGGCGCGCGGATCGTGCAGTGCTGAACCACTCGGTAATCCAGTCCAGAATTAAAAAATTCAACCTCCGCCTCCGGATTCCGTATCGTGAGCGTCTGCAGTGCCGTGCATCCATTGAACACATACTTGCCGCCCTTCGTGACGGAAACAGGAAAATCCACAGAACGCAAAGATGTGCAGTCCTTAAATGCCCAAGCTTCTACCGTGTTCAGCTCCTCAGAAAACGTCACGGATTCAAGTGCCGTGCATCCCTGAAACGCACCTCTGCTGATGATCGTCATCCCAACAGGAAATTTTACGGACTTTAATGTCCCCTGCTCTTGAAACACCCAACTCCCGATCCTCTGAACTCCTGCCGGGACCTCGTAGTGATCTGACCAGAAACATTCCGGAGCTTCTATCAGCACTTTCCCATCCACATCCGATAAAATTACCGGCCAGGTTTCCGCCCAGCATCTCACGATACCATAAACAACAAAAAGAAAAGACACAGAAACAGGCATCCCCACGGCACCTTATTTCCATCGCTCTTTTCCCCGGCATCCGCCCGCAATTCCGCATCGGAAGGCAAAGGGGTCCCTGACGTCGTTTTAAACACAACCGAAACTCCCGTCTGCGAAACTCCCGTTTCCAAAACGGAGGATGAAACGGACGGCGGGAGGGGAGGGGCGGAAGGCCGCAGGAATCGAGGATGGGTCGGCGAAACGGGATCCGACGCATCTTTCAAGGTGCTTTCCCACTCCAGAAACGCGGTTTCCAGCTCGTCAAGAAACTCCGCGCACGTCGAAAAGCGCCGTGCAGGACTCGCTGAAAGCACACGGCGAAAGACGGCGTTCACCTTATGGGGAAATCGCGGATCTTTTGGAATGAACCGGAGTTTCTCGATCGCCAGCTTCACGACGTTCGTTTCAGAAAACGGCAGCGAGCCGCGCAGAAGCTCGTAGAGAACCAACGCCAGCGCGTACTGGTCCGTACGTCCGTCCTGTTTCTCTCCTTTCATCTGCTCTGGTGCCATGTATCGCGGAGTCCCGGACGAAGAACGCCCCATCGGATCCTGCCGACTGAATGTCTCGGCCTTTTCCTGCACCATCGCCGGTGCGATGCGGGCTGCGATGCCGAAATCGATGAGAAGGGGTACGTTTCCGGAGACGTGCTTCATGAACACGATATTCTGCGGCCTCACGTCCCGGTGAACGATTCCCATCCGATGCGCGTGATCCAACGCCTCGGCGATCGGCCGGAGAATGGGAAAGACCCTTTTCCAATAAAGTCCGTCTTCATGCCCTCGCTGTGCCAGAAACCACTCCCGGAGCGTCCCGCCATCCGCATATGCCATGACGAGAAATTCGCCAAGCTCCGGATCCCGGAACCTTCCGTGAAGCGGACAGATGTGCGAGCGATTGAGAGAAGCCGTCAGGTCAAACGCACGGCGTATTTCGTTCATTGCGCCAGAGTTTCGCTGCAGTTCGCGCGAGAGGATCTTCAGGACGACGCAGCGCGTCACTTCACCGCCGGCCAGTTCTTCCGCAAGCCAGGTCTGCCCCATCCCGCCCTCGCCGATCTTCCGGCAAAGACGAAAATTTTGGTACTCGCCAAAGAGCCTGCCCGCACAGAGTTCCGTAAACTGTCCCGGATCATAGTTGACCTCATCCGGACACAGAGTGTCCAGCGAATCCACAACCTGCGAAGCTCCCAGATCGTCGGACGGCCATTTTTCATTCAGCTCGGACACGATTTCCTACTCTCCGTCAAAAAAGAAAAACATCTGGAATTTAATCGTCAAAAATACGCCAGAAAAACGCCAAAATCCGAGGGTGGGAGAAACGCAGGATCTCCCACCATGCCCATTTTCCATTCAGCTCCAGCCCCACAAAAGCACTGCCAGCACTCCGGCCGCCGCAAAAAGCAGGACCATGCAGACAAACCACAGCTTCGGGAATCCCCAGATCAAACCATTTCCGGAAGTTTCCCCCTCTCTGTCTTCCGCCTGATTTTTCTGCGGAACATTTCGGTGACGGCCGGAATGTTTCGTGGAAGCTGCTCCTTTACTCACCTTACGGCCCCGGTTTCCCAGCGCAAGTGAAGAGGCACTTTCGTCCGGCGTGAATCCAAAATCCAACACGGAATCCCCGCTCGAAGAAGAGGCCGGGATCGGCGGCGGCACAGGAACGGACGGTCTTGCGGGAGGCTGTACCGCAGAGGACATACCGGGATTTTCCGGAACGGCAGCCGGAACCGGTCTTCCGGAAGCAGACGGCGGCATCGCCAAGGGAAGCCCTTCCGGTCCCAAAGGTCCCTGAGAGCGGGAGGCTGTGCGGATCGGCATGATCTCAACCGGTCCTTTTTCCACCGTTCCGCCGGTACTGTCTGGTCCCGGAGCTGAAACACGGACCGTCCAGTTGCCAGCTGCCGCAGTTCGTCCGGAATCGGAAAGATGCGTCGAGGCAGCCGGAACCGAAGTCTGCGGAACCGAAGTCGGCGTTCCCATTGAAGCGGCACTTTTCCTGCTCCCCGCCAGCGAAGAGACCGAAGACGACGAGAATCTCGGAACAGGCGGAGCCGCGTGCGTCGGCACTTCCTTTAAAAGAACGACCCCCTGATTCTTCAGACTCTGATCGTATTCCAGCTTCGTCTGCGGATTCAAAAGGCACATCCGGGCCTCCAGGATCTCGGACATGAGTTTCTGCGAGTCGGCTGCGTGCTTTCCGTTCTGGTACGTGTAGACGAAGGACATCTGACGGTCTGCCGCATTAATGATGACCTCGCGGTTCGGCTCAAAATCCTGAAGCCCCAGCAGCGTGTAGTGCGTCAACGGCAAAAATGGGGAAATGCCGAGCCACTCATAGTACGGATCAAATCCCTGCGGACGCAGACGCTTTTTCCCCGCACGAGCATCATCCATACTCTGAAATGCAGAGTCCGTGACGGAATGCAGGAGTTCAGTGTCCACTTTTCCTTCCAGTGCCTCGATAAAATCCCCGCAGCTGGCAAACCGGTCTGCACGTTTCTTCGCGGTCGCTTTCCTCAGCGCAAGATTCACCAGCTCTGACTGACTTTCGATCGGAAGAAGCTCTTTCGTCAGGATCTGATGGATCAAGATCGACGGCGTCGTGGAAGTGAACGGCAAATGCCCGACAAGCATCTGGTACGCCAGCACGCCGAGCGAATAGAGATCCGAACGTCCGTCCTGCACCGTCCCGTCGATCTGCTCCGGCGACATATACGGCAAAGTCCCCGAAATATGATTCGGCAGAGCCTGGTCAAACGAGACCGTCGAATGCCATTCGATCGCCAGGTCAAAATCGATCAGTTTCGCATCTTCCCACTGCGGCTCCCCGCCGTCCATGGGGACCATGATATTCTGCGGCTTCACGTCACGGTGAAGGACCTTCTTCCGATGCGCATAGTCCAGTGCCCGCGCAAGCGGACGCAAGATCGTCAGCGTCTCCTCCAGCGAGAAAACACGATCTTCCCTCTGATGCTGCAGATCTGCGAGATCCCGTCCGGAAATATAGTCGAGCACACAGAACGCACCGTAAGCTCCGTCAACAAAAAACGTCAGGGCCGAGCAGATATTCGGATGACGCAGTTTTCGCACAAGGCTAAAAGAATTTTGCACATTAAGAAGCTGTTCAGAATCCCCCAGAAGTTCCGGCGGAACTCTCTTCAGGACGACATCCTGGACTTTCAGATTTCCCTCCATCTCTTCCGCAAGCCACGCTTCCCCCATTCCGCCGCGTCCAAGCAGCTTCACGATCCGGTAGCGCGAAAAAAGAAGGATCCCCGGAAAAATCTGGTTCATCGTCCGGTAGTCGTCAAAATCAGCAGTCGAATCAAAACTGTTCATCGCATTTGGTCAATCGCTCAAAAAAACCTGAATCCCCCATCTTTATTTTACTCGAAGCAGAACGATACGTCAAGGGGGTGTTTCGATTTTTTTTGAAAATTGGAAAATTCTTTTTCTTTGCGTCCTTTTTTCGGTTTTGCTTCGCCGTTTTTCCTACCGTTTCTGCATTTTTCCGCCCCGGTTCTCCCAAACCTCCCACTCTTTTCGCCCCTTTCCGTTTTTTTTCTTTCCCGCCGTCTCTTTTTTTCTGCTCCTCCCTTGCATTTTTTTCAAAAAATGTTAAGATGAAAATAGAGTGAACTTTCTTTCCGCAGTGTCCCTCGGTGCCGGGGAGGTTTTCCGGGAGCGCACGCGGTTCCATTTCCCCAATTTATCCGAAAGGCAGACTCATGTACGATAAATGGCTCGCGGACCGGACGCACTGGTTTGACGCATCCGGGATCCGTAAAGTTTTTGACCTTGCCGCCAAACTCGAAAATCCCGTAAATCTTTCGATCGGTCAGCCGGACTTTGACGCTCCCGAAATCGCCAGGGAAGCTGCGATCGAAGCCATTTCCTCCCGCAAAAACGGCTACACGCCAACGCAGGGTGCGGCTCCGCTGCGGATGCTGGTCCAGAAACAGGTCGATGAACAGTACGGCGAAGGCGTGCGTGAAGCGTTCATTACGAGCGGAACGAGCGGTGGTCTTCTTCTGACGCTCATGACGCTGGTGAATCCCGGCGATGAGGTCATTATTTTCGACCCGTTCTTCGTCATGTACGACGCACTGGTCCGGATGCTCGGCGCAAAACCGGTCTACGTCTCGACGTATCCGGACTTCCACATCGACGTGAACAAAGTGGAAGCCGCGATCACGGACAAAACGAAGCTCATCATCATGAACTCCCCGGCCAACCCGACCGGTACGATCGCCAGTGAAGCAGTCTGCCGCGACATCGCGGAACTCGCAGACCGGAAGCAGGTCGCGCTGGTCAGCGACGAGATCTACAAATTCTTCTGCTACGACAGCGAATTCACGTCGCCTGCAAAATTCAGCAAAAACGTCATCGTTCTGGACGGCTACAGCAAATGCTATGGAATGCCCGGCTGGCGTCTCGGTTTCGCGCACGGCCCGCATGAGATCATTCAGCAGATGCTCAAATTCCAGCAGTACACGTTCGTCTGCGCTCCGAGTGCTCTCCAGTTCGGCGCCATTGCGGCTCTCGACACCGACATGAAACCGTATCTGGACGCTTACCGGCGCAAGCGCGACCTGGTCTACGACGGCCTGAAGGACTACTATGATATTGTGAAGTCCGAAGGTGCCTTCTACTCCTTCCCGAAAGCACCGACCGCCTCCGCCAGCGAGTTCGTAAACCGCGCGATCCTCGAGCGTCAGCTCCTCATCATTCCGGGCAACGTTTTCAGTGCCTGCGATACGAACTTCCGTATCTCCTTCGCGGCAAGCGACGAGACGATCGCGAAAGGCGTGGAGATCCTCGTCGATATGGCGAAAAATGGGTGAGTTTTTTTAGCTCCGAGCTCCGAGCTAACAGCTAAATTCCTTCCTTTAGACCTTCCTGAAAATCATGAAAAAGATCATTTTTTCGACGCTGTTTTTTGTGTTTCTGAACGTCTGTCTCTCGCTGACGGCGTTCGGTTTTGAGAAATTCAACGTTTGGCCGACGACGCCTCCGAACTATGAAGAAGGACAGGCGATTCCGGTCCTCGAGTGGTGGGCACCGGAGAACAAAACGTCGAATGCGTGCATCATCATCGCGCCGGGTGGTGCGTATTATGGTGTTGCGTACGACTACGAAGGCGTTCCTGCGCGCGATTATTTCCTCTCGAAAGGCGTGACGGTCGTCATGCTGCGCTACCGTGTTCCGCGTCCGAAGAAGATGCCGAAGCATCAGTCTGCCTGGCAGGACGCGCAGCGAACGGTGCGTTTCGTGCGTTCCAATGCGGAAAAATGGGGCATCGACCCGGAAAAAATCGGATTCATGGGCTTTTCCGCGGGCGGACACCTGACTCTCATGACCTCCACGACGAGCCAGACTCCCGCTTACGAGCCGGTCGATGAACTCGATCAGGTTCCGTGCCACGTAAATTTCGCGATCCCGGTCTACCCGGCGTACGTGCTTCAGGACGGAGCGAACGGCGAGAACAAAGGGAAGGGGAACGATTCGGAATTCGTCGCGGACTTTGCGTTTGATGCGAAGACCCCGCCGATGTGCCTGATCCACGGCGACGGCGACGGCTACTCGTCAATGGGATCCGTTTCGGTGTACCATAAACTCCGCACGATGAACATTCCGGCCGAGCTTCACGTTTTCGCTCTCGCGAACCATGCGTTCCGGAACTGCAAGCCGGAAGACCCGATGATGTTCTGGAAGGACCGCGTTTACGCCTGGATGAAAGTCATGAAACTGACGGACTGAACCATTTTTGAAATCGGCAGAAGTCAAGCACGTCAACCCAAACGGGGAGTCTTTACGGCTCCCTGTTTTTTTGCCGTAAGGGACCTGAGAAAAGAGGGGGGGCTTCCGTAAAAAGCGTGCCTTTTTTCACCACGGAAAGCACCGATGGGGCACAGCCCCCCACAGAACGGGGACGTGTCTCGGATCACCATTTCGCCAAAATCTCAAAAAGCGAAAATGCTTTTCAAGATCCATTTTATGTTTTTTCGCATTTTCGTGAGATTCGCGTCCGGAAACGTTTCTTCCCATCCTCTTCATTCTCTTTCCGTGAGTCTTAGTGCTTCCTCGGTGGTGTACTCTGTGGTTTTCTACAGACCGACGCGCAGATCCCGAACGGGAAGTTTTTCGGATTTTTTGTGGATGACGGGTTGACTTTTTCACACAGCCCGAGTATAATGGAAGCTGGTTTTTTCGTAGAAATTTCAGCCGTCCGCTTTTCCGGACGCTCACCTTTAACGCCCGGTCTGTCCATGAAAATGAACTCCGTTTTCCATATCGTGATGCGATCCGCACGCCCGTTTCGGATCCAGAATCTTCAGGATCTGATGAGTCGGATCTGTCTGTTTCTTTTTGTCTGTACGTCGGGGTTCGGAATGCTTTCCGAGTCGGTCTCGGCAGAGCCGTCAGTCCCAAACAGCACTCTGTTCGCGGATTCAGCTCCAGTCCCCAAAAGCGAACCGACGGTGAACACTCCGGAAATGAAAAAAGAGAAGGAAGCTGCGTCGTATCTCGGTCCCGAGACGATGCTTTTTGTTTCGAAAGAGGAACTCTGCGTCATGGAAATGGACGCGAAACGGCTGGATTTTTTCTCTCTTGAGTCGAAAAGAACGACCCATTCGATCCCGCTGGCACAGACGCCCAACCAGATGAGCCGGTCCGGAAACCGTCTTTTCATCGCGTGCGGATTTCTGAACGGCGAGGTGGTCGAGATCGACCTGACGGCACGGAAGATCGTGCGCCGATGGACCGGGATCCACTCACCATGGGGACTGGCCTGCTCTGCGAAACGGGATCTGCTTTACGTCGGCCGGC
>CAZRGJ010000026.1:0-15283 GCA_964599445.1 uncultured Planctomycetaceae bacterium
CAGCCGTACGCAGCGTTCTGTGTGTACGCTGAATTTCCGCCGTACGCCGCGTTCTGTGTGTACACTGAATTTCCGCCGTTGGATACAGTCTGGCCGTAAGATACACTCCCGGTTCCGGAAGCACTTTGGCCGTACACGGTATTTCCGCCGTAGGACGCCGACTGCACGTACGCAGACGTTCCCGTTCCGGAAATGCTGGCACCATATTCATTTCCTGCCGCACCAGAGGCTAACGGAAGCGGCATGCTCCCGGTACGACTGGCAGACAAATTCGGAGGAACTCCCTGAGCATACGCCTGGGAATATACCGCGAGCGCAAGAAGCACACAGAATCCCTTCAGGAGCGTCTTCCGGTGGAATGATTTTTTGTTCATGACTTAATCCCTTAGTCATTGGCATGACTACGATATGAATATCCAATTCACAAAAAGTATCGGCACCTCTTCAGTGTTCAGTTAAATCAAAAGTAGTGTTTTTTTGTTTTTTTTCAAAAACTCCAAAGATTTCAAAAAATCAATCCACCATCCATTCTCTAAATTTATTTTTTTCGAGAAAATCCACATATCTTCCCATTTTCCATGGGGAACTTTAGGAGATCTGCCGATAATCCGAACTGAGTATGTGTCCTGCTGTCCTTTACCATGTCGTAATTTGTACATTCAGGTCCACCGGATATCCAATTTCTCCGGCAGCAGACTTTCGCTCATTCGAGGCAATGAAGCCTCAACATTAACAGAAACAGAAAGAAACAGACAGGATCGGCCAGGCAGAACCGGTCGTCTCACCGATGCACGGATACGCATTTCGCCGGCAGGCAATGCCGGAAGAGACGATTCGAGCCGCAAAACGGGCCTCATGTCTGCCGTCAGGGAAGATGGCACTCTGCGCAAGATAGATTTCGCAGATCTTATGTTCCCTCTTTCCCAATTTCCTTCGGCAGCCTTTTCCTGAACCGTTTTGCAGGTACATTGGAAGAAAATGGGGTCAATTTCACCAAATTCTCTCCCGATCCATGGAACTCAAGTTCACTTTTGGTCGTTCAGCAGCGTCTGAACGGGGTCCCGCATCCCGGTTTCACCCGCAGAGTGGAAAACAAAAATGAAAAAGAATACGGAATCCAAAAAATTCAGATCCACCCGACTTTTCCAGAAAAGCCGCGTCAGCCGTACGGGGCAGAGCCTCTATCGTACGCCGAATCTGGAGTCTCTCGAAGAACGCCAGATGCTTTCTGCGGTCTCGCTGGCCGGTGCGGAAATGAACATTCAGTCGGAAGTTTTTTACGTCACGCTGAACAATGCGCAGAATATGCAGGACACTTCCGTTCAGCACGTCACGCTGCATGTACAGGGGGACGTCAGTGTCAGCGACATTCTGGTTCAGGATTCGCAGGGAACTGCGCAGAAGATCCTGAATTCCAAAGTCGAAAACGGCGTGACCAGCCTGCTGCTTCAAATGGGGCTTGGGACGGACTACACGGTCACGGTCTCCGGCGTCGATACGCAGAATCCGATCAACGTGCTCTTCACCCTTCCCGGCGACACGAGCGGAAATGGATCCATTGAAAATACGGAATACTTCACCGCACTCGGTTCCGTCATGAAAGGCCAGGGAATGACGGCGCACTCTGCCATGCTCTTCCAGAAGCAGTACGGCATCGATCTGAACAAAGTGCAGCTGGATCCTCTTCTGGATCTCGACGGCAATGGCCGGCTGACGCAAAACGAACTGGAACTGCTCGTCCGGAAACCGGAACAGAACATTTCCCTGCGGCAGGAGATCACCGTGAAGCCGAAACTTTCGGACCTGACCGTAGAAAATGGTTCCCTCACTCCCGCAGAAACGGAAGACGGCCAGCTCTTCGTCACGCAGCCGACGGAAAACGGTGAGTTGGCCCTCAAGGGACAGATCCCGGCAGACGGCAAAATGCAGATTCAGGGAGAGATCTCATTCCAGACCGCAGACGGGAAAACGCATACGGTCTCGATCCCGGACATGCTCGAAAACTACGAAGATGAGCACTGCACCTACGCCATCGATCCGGGAACAGGAAAACTCCGTACATTCACCCTGACGCTGAAAGATCCGGCTTCGAATTCTGCCGTCAGTCTGACGCTCAGCTACGAAGGCGCGCCGAACAGTGAAAATACGTACGAGATCCGCATCGACTCGCAGGCCCCGACGCTTCTGCCGGATTCCATCACGCTGGATTCCGAGGCGCAGACCGAAGAAGACGGTCTCTACACGCAGGACAAAACGCCGAACTTCACGGTCACACAGGCACTCACGCAGGCACAGTATGAAGCGGTCCTTGCCGAGATCCAGGACCCGGCGAACGGGATCCGGCTGATCCTTGCGTGCGGTTCCGAAGACGTCCAGACGATCCTGCTGACGCAGACGCTCTTTGAGCAAAATGTGAAACGCTCCGGCGACGGCTGGATCTTCACGCTGAAAATGGCGCAGCCGAACACTCTGACGGACGGACTCCATACATTTACGGTCCGTACAGGCGACCTGGCTGGAAATGAGACCGACGTCCGCGAGATCAGCCTCACGATCGACACCGTATCCCCGGTCATCTCTGCGGAAGCACCGGCAGCGCAGGTCTCCGAAAAGACCCAGATTCTGAAAGTTTCCGTTTCGGACGTCAACGCCAAAGAATCCGGCAGACTTTTCTGTGGAGAAAAGGAGCTCTCCGGCACGTTCAACGCGGAAACCATGACGTGGGAGTACACGCTGGATCTGGCGTACGGAGAAAATGTCTTCACGTTCCAGTGCACGGATAAAGCGGGAAATACGGCGGAAAAAGAGTTCCGCACGACCTTCAACCAGGCTCCGCAAGTGACGGAAGCCGGTCAGAAACTGCACGGCACGGACAAGTACCTCTCGATCCAGACGGCTGAAAAGAATGCGGCGGGAGAATTCATCTGGAATATCGGCAAAGTTTCCGACATCTTCACCGAAACCGACGGTTCCGCCATCGAAAATTCCAGCACAAAAGTACACTTTGACGGAGACGCCGTCAAACGCGCCGTCATTCTGGACGACGGAACCATCCAGCTCATCCTGGCAAACCGCAGTATGGAAGACCTTGAAGCGCACATTTCCGGGATCTCGCTCACTTACGCAGACGAGTACGGCGAAAGCGCGTTCTTCACGGATGCCCAGGGAATTCGGCAGGAAACCGTCCGATTCACGCTCCATTTCACCAACGATTCGGAAGCTCCGGCCGTCAGTCTGGAAAATTCCGGTGAATTTGCCGGGAAACTCCATCCTTCGGTCCTCGCGTTTTCCGGAAACTCCATGACGCTGCACCTGAAGGCATCCGACATCAATCAGATCGTCATGGCGCAGGTCTTGATCCGGTACACCGCAAACGGAACTTCCCAGACGGAGACCATTGATCTGACTCAGGAACCCGGTTTCGAAAAAACCGTCACGCTTTCCGGCCTGACCAACGGTACCAGCGTGCAGATCTCCTACGTCTCGGAAGACGATTTCGGCAACAAAACCGGCGAAAACACGGAACTTGCCGTCATTCAGATCGACCAGGTCCTTAACGGCACGATCTCCGATTTTGTGCCGCAAAGTGCGTCCCCCTCCAAACTCCAGCCCCAGTTTGACGTGAAAGTCGACTGGACGGAAAACGAGGAAATGCGCGCTGAAATTTCCTATTCCGGAACCACGGTAGACGGCAAATCGGTCTCCGGCACCTTCCGCCCGGAATTCCTCATCTCGGACGGAACAGACGCAAGCCCCGGTTCCTTCACGGGACTTGGCGGCATCCAGCTCGCAGACGGCACGTACTCCTTTACCCTCACGGTCACGGACAATGCGGGCAATCAGATGACGCAGACGGTCTCGGATTTCGTTCTCGACCAGACCGCTCCGACCGCTTCCATCCTGAATTCGGCAGAAAAGACGGAATCGCAGAAACTGACGCTTCAGTTTGCTTTCAGCGACGCCCTTTCCGGCGTGAAATTCCTCACGCTCACGCAGAACGGCCATTCCATGACGCTGGATCCGACGGAGGCGTTTGAAGTCACTCTGGCCTACGGAGAAAATACGTTCTCGCTCACCGCGACGGACTTCGCAGGCAACACGACGCCGGTCTCCTCGGACTACGTGATCCTCTGGAACGTCAAACCGACGGCCAACCAGGAAAATCCGTTCTTCAACGCGGAAGAAAGTACGCCCGCAGACGGCACATCCGCAGAAAAAGCCGTCTTCGACCAGCTCATGAGCATCGGTCTGCGCGAAACGGACGGTCCGCACGCAGGAAAAATCGTCCTTGACCTTGCGGATCACGTGATCGATGAACGGACGCTTTCCCTCATCGGAAACCTTCAGCTTGCGAACAATTCCGCCATTCAGATCGCGGAATTCCAGGACGGCAAACTGATCCTTTCGATGAACGAAGTGTCGCTCGACGAAACGCTGACGGCAGACCTGAGTTTCACGCTAAAAGACGAATTCGGCGAAACGATCGATCTCGTTTTCCACTTCTCGTACATTTTCGACGATCAGGCACCGACCGTCAAGCCGCAAGACTTCCTCCTCAGCGAAAATACCGCGTTCATCAAAGGCGAGTACGTTCTCGACGGCTCGGCCGACCTGAATATTTCCGCGGCGATCACCGACGATACGGCGATCCAGACGTGGGGCTGGGTGCTGAAAGATGCCGCCGGCACGATCCTGGCGCAGGATGCCGGTTCCATCTCGGACGCGAACGTAAAATCGCACGCGGTTCAGATCGCGTACAGCATCGCAGATCTGGCCGACGGACCCTACTTCGTCACGTTCTGGGGCAATGACGGGATCCAGAATGAAACGACGTCCGAAACGCCGTCCGTCACCTACGAGCTCACGGTAGACCGGGTCTCTCCGAGCTTCAAAGGTACCGTCACGCTGAAAGAAACGGTCTCGCCGACGAAAGAGAACTCGCAGACGCTCCAGATCTCCGGTACGCTGACGGAAAGCGGAAACGCATGGCTCCAGATTTTCGACAATGGGGCGGAGATCCTCACCATTCCGGCAGAAAACGGTACGTTCCCGTCGGAAGTCCAGCTTGAAAATCTTGCGGACGGCACGCACTCCTTCACGTTCCAGATCATCGACGCTGCGAGCCGTCAGGCATTTGACGCACCCCAGAGCATCGGCGCACTGACCATCGACACGCAGGCACCGGTCATTCAGAACATTTCGCTCATCGGAAGCGCGAACATCACGGAAACCAACGGATCCACGACCAAAAATGTCGTGAAATTCCAGTTCGACGCGGAAGACGCACTCGCCGTCACGAAATACTATTCCGTCAACGGCGGAGCCTCTTGGTCCGTCTATTCGGAGGAAACCGGCGTCTCCATCCCGTGGGGAACGACCTCCTTCCTCTTCAAGGCCGCGGACGCCGTCGGAAACGAAACGGTTTGGGATTCCCAAATTTCCGTGACGTACGACCACATTCCGGCTCTCGATGCCTCGGCGAGTCTGGCAGACAGGGAATTCACGTTCCCGGAAGATCCTGCGCAAAATCAGGTCTCCGTGACCTACACGCAGGAAGAATTTGCGGCACTTTTCCAGGATGAAGACCTCCGAAACGGCGATACGCACCGGCACACCGTCAATTTCACGGCCGCTGCGGGTCTGGAAGGCAAGATCGTGCTGGAAAATGCGGAACTTCAGAACGGCACCTGGACGCTGACGTTCACCCTTTCCGATCGCGATGCCGTCCGCGCGGCGCACACCGTCGGCACACTGAGCGTCACGGCAGAAGACTCCTTCGGCCAAAGCGTCACGAAAACCGACGCAGCAGTCCTTTCGAAAGCGGATCTTGCTCCGGAACAGCTGAAAGATTCCGTCTCCGCAACGCAGAAACTTGAAGCGGCTCCGAGCTACCCGTTTGACCTTTCCGAATTCTTCACCGATCCGGAAAACGACGCGTGGACCATCAAGAGTGCCGGAGTGAACGCGGACGGCAAACTCAACGGCACGTGCACCGTCAGCGGAAAGACCGTCATGTGGACGCCGTCTTCCGGTCTGTACGGCAATGCACAGATGAACGTGACGGTTTCCGACGGCACGCTGGAAAAAACGTTCACCATCAGCGTCTCGATCGAATGGGCCGGACTTCAGAACCTGACCGCCGAAAACGTGAAGGTCTCCGAATTCACCGGCAAAGACGGATCGGAGGCGGCGTATACGGTCACGCTCCGCGCAGAAAATGCGTTTGACGCAGCACAGGCATGGGGCGAATACGTGCAGGAAACGCACTGGGAGATCGCCGACGTCGAAGTTTCCGCACTCTCCGGTTTTACCGTCACGGAAGAAAACGGCATCCGCACGCGTAAACCGTGCACGCAGCTTTTCGCCGGATCGCCGACGGTCTCCGCAGACGGAACGATCTCCTTCACGCTCGCACAGAACGCCTCCGGAACGGCCGCGCTGACCATTTCCGCACAGGGAACGGCAGGAAAAGCCGTTCAGACGGTCATGGAGATCGCCGTCGAAAACATTCCGGTCTCGCCGTACACGCCGGATCAGGAGATCTGGTTCCAGCTGTCCAGCTCGGAACTGGAATTTTCGAAAGACGGCTTCCTCGCGAAAGATCCGTCCGGCGAAACCGGCAAATGCGACACGGCAGAAGATGCCGGTACGCTCACGTTCGGAAACATTCAGGCGGTCTCTTCGGAAAACGTCGCGTTTGACGCAGCCTCCGGCCAGATCCGCATCGTGAAAGACGGACGGACTTACGTCTTCGTTCTGAAAGAAACCGCAGACGCATTCCAGCTCATCCGCGATTCCATCCTGAATGGAACGGCCGCCGACGCACCGGTGATCCAGGCACAGGAAAGCGACTGGGAAGTACTTGACGGCTTCACGCTCACCCTGACTGCGGACGTCGAAAATACGCTCACGGGCAGCTCTGCGCAGTGTGCAGTTTCGCTGAATTTCAGTGCCGTGGCCCGCACGGTGACGCTCACCCCAGTGCGCAGCCAGACGACGCAGACTCTCACGGTCAAAGCCTCCGACCTGATCGGTGCAGAAGGCTGGACCATCAGCGCGGTCTCCGTAAACGGCACGACGCTCTCTGCGCGGATCAACGCGAACGGCGGCATTGAGATCGAGATCCCGGCTCTCGAGTACGCGGACCAGACCATCACGTACACGCTGAGCAAACCGGGTGAAACGAAAACCTGCTCGGCAGCCATTCACGTCAACATTCAGGACGTGAACTGGGCACCGGCCTGGAAAGACGGCTCAGCCGCTGACAGCAAAACGGGTGAATGGTCCGTTCCGGAACAGAATGCCGTTTCGGGTCAGTCTCCGGCCTACGAGCTTCAGATCTCCGACGTCCTCACCGACCTGGACACGCCGGTGGAAAACATGACGTTTGACGTCCGGAACATCACGGTCTCCGATGCCCGTACCGGTTTCGAAACGGCCGGAACGCTCATCGTCCGCGGCGGAAAACTCATCTTCACGCCGGAAGACGCTGATTTCCACGGAAAAGTCACCTTCACCCTCCGCGTCACGGATACTGCCGTCGGTACCGCAGGAGCGCAGACCGCCGATTTCGCATTCATGCTGAACGTCTCCAACGTCAATGACGCGCCGGTTTTGAAAGACGACGCCAAACTCTCCATCTCCGGCGAAGCGGACGAAAAAGTCGACCTGACCAAACTTCTGGCTGACCAGTTCACCGACCCGGACGGAACGAACGAAAAACTGACGGTCAAGTACCTCGCCAATGCCGGTGCGTCCACCGCGGTGAGCGAACAGTACACGCTGCCGTCGGTCATGGGGATCTACGCACTCACGGTCCGCGTCTCGGACGCCAGCGGTGCATTCGTTGACCAGACGGTCCAGATCCTCGTCAACGGCGAAGCGAAAATCACCGACCAGAGCCTCGCGACCGAGCTGGATCAGACGATGACCTACCCGGCAGACAGCGAGCTTGAAAAAGACCTGACGCTGAAATCGGACACCACGGTATCCAGCGGACAGACTGCCGCACTGACTGTCGGCACGGTCCTGAAAGCCGGTACCGTCATCAAGGCAGGAACAGTCATTCTGGCAGGAGGACGCTTCTCCTGCGCCTCAAAACCGTCCTGGCTTGAAGCCGCAGGCTGGACCGATGGTAAAGATTCCAACTATGAACTGAAATGGAGTTCCAAAAACTCCTACGCTACCGCAGATTGCATGAATGCAGACGGCGATGACATCGATTTCATTTTCGCAAAAGACGTCGTTCTGGATCAGGACATTGAGATCCTGCGCGAAGTATTTTTCCTTGCTCCGGGGTCCGTTTTGAAGGCCGGTTCCACCCTGGCGGAAGGAAGCACACCGGGCGCGGACGTGACCCAGCAGGGGACCATTCTTTCGACGGACCGGATCGTGGAGATCTACAATTCGATGCGTGAACTGCAGGGTCAGGATACGATCATCCAGCACGATGTTCTTCTTCGTGAAGAGATCGACCTGCCGATCGCGCAGGAAAGCATCGGAAAACTCATTTCAACGACGCAGAAGGTCCTCGTCTTCAGCGACACTGCGGCAAACCATCGGGAAGAGATCGAGATCGCGGTCCTGGGTTCCGTGGATGATTCGCTGAACAGTCCGTTCAAGTACCTCGCCTACGATGCCCAGTCGGGGAAATTCTACGTCTATTATCGTCCGTACGACGTCATTCAGGATCGAACGGCAAAAGACGTGACGCTTTCCCTGACCGACGGCAGCGAGCTGACCGTCACCCTCTCCACGAACTGGGTCCAGCCGTTTGAGCTGGTCGTCGGCGTCGTGGAAGGTGAGGATCCGACCACGAGTGCCAAGGCACTGGATTCCGGGAAATTCGTTTCCTTCTCCAACATAGAAGCGGGCAAGACCTACACCATGCAGGTCTGGATGCGGTGCAATCTGCCGCTCCTTGATCCGGCACTGGAGGCCTTCTATTTCGCCGCGTCGATCCTCTCCAAATATACCGTGAACGTCAGCGGGATCGGCGAGATACTTTCCTCGGCAAACGAAAGTGATTTCCATTTCACGACTGCGAGCCGGAATGAAGACGGCACGACGTCCATCATTTTCCAGCGTGCCCCAATGGCCATCGGCGGCGGACTCAGCAGCCAGGACAATATCGTTTCCTTCCTGACATTCAAGGCCGAGGATTCCCTGAAATACACGGAGGCGTCCCAAAATGAATCCACGTTCAGCATCGCCATTGACGGCACTCTGATGTCCGGGATCGGCACGGACGGCGGGGAGATCCACGATTCCCAGTTCAAGGTCACGACATACGACGCGGATTCGATGCGCGGTTCGCAGTCGGCGAAAGAAACGGTCGTGGAGGGGAACGGCGTCTACCTTTCCGTCGTGAAGGACAAATCGGATTCCGAGACCTCCGAAACACTGCGGGAAAGTGAAGCATCCCTGACCGAATGGGATTCCTCGTGGGTCGAGATCTGGGTCAACACGCAGGAAGCCGAGACCGGCATCGCGAACGTGAAGGTCGATCTCGGATACGATCCCGCCATTTTCAAGGCGGTCGGCGTTGAGTACAGTTCCTTCGTCAAAAACGGTCTGGAATTCACGATCGACGCAGAAACCGGGACCATCTCCAACCTCGGCGGCGACCTGACTCAGGCAGTCACGCGCGAAGACGGATTTGTGCTCCTCGGCCGGGTCCAGCTCACGGCAAACGAAAACGGCGGAGTCGCGGCGGATACGATCAACTCGGCTTCCATGGGACTGGTCCTTCAGGACGTCACCCTGCGCGACAGCGAGCAGACCCGTCTTGCCGTGAATACGAAAGTTTTCGTGAATACGGAAGTCTTCGCGGTCGTCTATGATGCCAACGATGACGGCCAGATCAACATTCAGGACCTGGTGAAATTCGCCAAAATGTACGGGACCAACACGACGCTGGCGACCGACGCACGCGCCTGGGCGATGGACTTCGACAATAGCGGGACGATCGACATCCGCGACCTCACCTCCTTCGCGAAAAACTACGGCAAACACGCCGGAGGGACGCAGGCCGTCGTTTACCCGAAGAATTTCTTCCAGAACTGGATCGGTACCGAGCTGGAAACCGACGGTACGGCCAGCGTGACGGACACGCTGAACGACGCGATCGATGCGTGGAGTGAGTCTTTGGGAGAATCTTTGAACCTTGACGTTCAAATTATCGTAAAAGACTATGAGAATGTCGACGGCGGGATCCTCGGCGAGACCATCATCTTGGACTGCGATGCCGAAGGAAAACCGAACACGGCAGTCGTTTACCTCGATTCCGACGCGCTCGGCCTGGGATGGTACGTCGGCGAAAGCGCAAACGTCACGGCAGACCAGTACGATCTCTACACGGTCATGCTTCATGAACTCGGCCACGCGCTGGGGATGAGCAATGCCTACGACGGCTACCGCGAAACGATCAGCTCCAGCCTGAATTTCACCTCGAAAGACGGAAATTCCTATCTGGTCTTCAACGGGCACGTTTACGCAGACGGCGACCTGATGAACGACACGATCGACCCGGGCAAACGACTGGAGATCTCCGGCGTCGACGTCGAGATCCTCACCGCTGCGCGAAAGATCGGTTCCTCAGTCCAGCCCGGTGCCATCGACGCAGCCTGCGGTTCCGTAAGCATTTCCGGTCTCTCCGGTCCTGCCGAAAACGCAGATGCTCCGGCGGAATGCCTGACCATCACCGTTTCTTCCATCGTGGAAGAGGAAACGTGGAACCGCACCCTGGTGAACGCGGCCGTTCAGACGGTCGAAAACCGCATCCGGAAACAGGAACGCCTCCACTCGCAGCTCAGCGATGCCGCCTGGAGCGAATGGACCTCTGGAAGTTCCTTCGGCTGGGGGTCGTCGACCCCAGAAAAAGAAGAAACTGTCGAGAGCATTTCGGAAACGGACCTGAACGAAGATCCCGTTTCGGAATTCCAGTCCGCAGCGGCAAATGCAGAACTGCTCGACGGTCTCTTTGAAGAGGAAGACTTCACCGAACAGCTTGCCGCGGCACTTCAGGAACCGCTGAATATCCCGGCACCGAAGCGGGCGTAAGTTTCCTCACGGATCCAGACAGAAAAGGGCGGACTTCAGAGAGATTTCTTTTCACGGTCCGTCCTTTTTTGCGCCATTTTCCTAAACTTCCAAATTCCTTTTCAATTTTGACCGCAGCAGCGGGAAAGTTTGAAAAAGTCAAAAAAAACCAGAAAAAAAATCGGGACAAAGATTGCGTTTCTTCAGCATTTCTGGTAAAATCCTGAAGAACATCCAATCCGGATCCCATGCATGTCCGGCCACGTTTTCCGCACGGTCCGGCATCGCATTTCATCCTGTTCCCAATCAGCAGAAAGCAAGAAAAAATGAAATCAAACAAGAATCGGAAACTTCACCTTGAATCTCTCGAAAACCGCGTCATGCTCAGCGTCAACCCGGTTCTCCCGCTTCAGTCGGTCACTCCAAGCGGCACGCAGGCGGTTTTTGGGACCCAGACACTGGAACTCAATGCCAATCAGACCTCTGAAGAGATCCGGATCGACACGCAGGGGCTTTCTTCCCTTTCCATTTTTCTCATTTCGGAGAATGGAAGCAGTGCGGAACTGCGGGCTGGCGGCAATATTCAGCAATTCAACGGACGGGATGCATTTTCGTTCAACGTAGAGAATCTTGATTCCATCAAATTTACGCTGAGAAACTACTCGGCACAGGCAGACAAATTCACGCTTCTGGTCAGCAGCTTCTGCGAAATGGAAAATGAAATGGTAAGCGGCCGAAAAAGCAGCGATGCCCTGACGGACGCCAACGCCATCCAGGAGCTCGAATTCACCCGTATCCTGACCTCCGGAAACAATTCCGCATCAGGATCGGTCCAGAAATCGGTGACGCTCGGACAGCTGGGAGAGAAACTGGATTCCGCCGCGGACCGCGTAGACTCCTACTCCTTCACGGCTTCCGGAGGTTCGGCAAATATTCAGCTTCATTCCATGACCGGAACGGGCATGACGGTGGAACTTTACGATTCCAGCCGAAAACTCCTGGCCGTCGGCACCGCAGCAGATAATTTCACGACCGTCCTGAATTCCGTCTCCCTCACGGCACAGACCGAATACTTCCTTCAGGTCAAACTGCAGGACACCGCGGCAGACCAGGTCTCTCCCTACGCACTGACGGTCACGGAAAACTGCACGGCAGGAAATGACGGACTCACCCCCTCTCCGATCGTGAACGACCTGGGAGCCGTCGGACTGGGAATTGGAAAAACGGAAGGCACGGAAACCACCGCAAACTCCGTCCTCACCCAATTCGCCGGAGAATCCATCCGCTCCTTCTCGGTCAGCGGAAACCGGATGGCCGCCGTGACGTTTACCCGAACAGACGGAGTGTGCGATTCTGCCGTCCTGCGTCTTCTGGAATACGAAAATGCCCAATGGACGGAGATCGCAAATACCCGCTTCTCCGCAGATCCTTCGGAGATCGATCTGGAAACATTCGGCACGGTACTGGCGGTATGCGGCGACCAGATCATGGCCGGCACTCCCGAAAACGGCACCGTTCTCTGCTTTACCCGGAATGAAAACCGTCTGGAAAGCACGTCCATCACGCGGCCGGACCTGACGGCAGATTCCGGATTCGGCTCCGATATTCTCCTGACGAATGAATGGGCTTTTGTCTCCGCGCCGCAAAACAGCATGAACGGCGTTGATTCCGGCTCGGTCTGCATCTTCAAAAAAACGGCGTCCGGCTGGACCCTTTCCCAGACGATCTCCGGAACCACAGGCGCGGGATTCGGCTCCAAACTGGCCTGGGATGCCGCAGGAAAACGGTTTTGTGCCGCAAGTGCCGGAACGCAGAAACTCGGCATCTACGAATACTCCGGCTCCAGCTGGACTTTAAGCAGCCAAATCAAAGGAACGGATCTCGCCGACGCATTCTCCGCAGGAACGGTCTCGGAATTTGCCCGTTCGCTCGCCTTTGACGCAAACTCCCTTGCCGTCGCGTGCAAGGTCAACGGGACCAACTGTGTCCGCATCTACCAGTGGACGCAGACGGAAAGTACCGGAGCCTGGCACGCGGCCGCGGAACTCGTTCAGGACGCCATGGTCCACGATTTCGGAGCCTCCGTTTCTCTTTGCGGAAATCAGCTCACGGTCTCTTCGCCGACGGCACTGAATGATTCGCTTGAAAATACCGGGGTCGTTTACCTCTACCGCAGGACCTCCAACGCCGACGGCCTGAGCTGGAGCAAGATCCAGACCATCCAATACGATGAGACCGGTGCGTTTGGCCGTTCTGCGATCCTTTCGCAAAATCGTCTGGACGTCTGGGATCCCATGAACCACCAGATCCGCACGCTGACCAATTTTGCCGACACAGACCGCTGGGAGCTGAACGTTACGTCGACCCGTGAAGTCACGCTGAACCTTACCCTCCAGACTCCGAACGCGGCTCTTCCCGTACTTGAGATCCTCGCACCGGACGGCACTGCCGTCTCCACGGTCCCGACCATCAGCACCATCGGCGGCATCTATACGGAAGCGCAATACAAATTCACCCCGCCGATCGCCGGCAAATATGAAATCACTCTCTACTCGGCCGACTCGACCAGTACGCCATACACACTGAGTGTCCTTGACGGCGACTATCTTCCGGACTCCAGTTCCGATGCGTCTATCTTCGTTCAGGCAAACGAGATCGTCGTCGAATACGCACAGCAGATCCTCGTTTCCAGTCTGGAAGACGCTTCCGCCAAACTGGGAAACTACGATCTGGAATTTAAAAACATGCTCGACGGGAACCGGATCGTCTGGACCGTCCCGGCTAATGTTCCTAACGGCACATGGGACCTGACCGTCAGCGGTCTGGAAACGCTTCGCGGGACGGAGATCGCACCATTCACTCTTGCGTGCACCTACGAAGGGATCCTTTTTGTCCCGATGGCTCCCTCTGCGATCCCCGGTTCCTCCATTCAGCAGGGGTCTGCCGTTTTTTCCATCACGGATCCTTCCGAACCTCTGCGCGTCGCCATTCCGTGCGGAGGTGCGGCACTTGAAGACCTTGATTTCCAGGTGAAGGCCTCCTCGGACGCCATGCAGCTGGAAATTTCCGAGCCGGCTTACGATGAACAGCTGGATGCCTGGGTCCTGACGCTCACGAGCCAGACAGCCGGAAACGTTTCCATCCTCGCCGCACTGCACGCCTCCCTCTGTTCCCCGGATGGAACCGGCGACACGCTGACATTCCCATCGCAGGGAAATGCCCCCATTCAGGAAGCGGCACTGGTCGGATCATTGGCGGCTGGGGAAACGAAAGAGATCTCCGTGACGCTTGCGTCTGGAGAAGAGATGAACTTCATGCTGGCAGACAGTGCAGGTAATCAGCTGAAACTGGAACTCTGTACGGAAACCGGTTCCGGACGGACCATCATCGCGCAGGGAACGATCCAGGATTCCCAGCTGAACGGCACGCGCATCACCGGGCTGAAAAATACGTCCGGCGAAAACGTCACGTACACGCTGATCCTCTCAAATCCGGCCTCCACAGGCACCCCCGCCGTCGATTTTGAACTCTCCGCATTGCGGAATGCCGTCTACGAATCGGAAGTCAATGATTTTTCCGGAACGGACCTTCGCGACATGGCGGCCGTCGGAAATATTTCGCTGAAAGAAAAAGTCCTTTTGGAGGAACTCCAGCTGCCTTCTCTGACGGCAGACCAACTCCATTCCTTCGGGGCAGAAACCGTCATCTCCGGAGATTTCGCCGCAATTTCCGGCAGGGATCATGCCGCAGTCTACCAGCTGAAAGCAGGGAAATGGGTCCCGACACAGGTCCTTTCCATTTCCGCAAACGACTCAATCCAAAGTATCGCGCTGGACGGCGAAACGCTCGTTTTGGGAACCTCCGAAGGGGTCCAGACCTACGCATTGGATGCCGATTCCGGACTCTGGAAATCCAGCGGTTCACTGACGCTTCCGGAAACCATTTCCGAGCGGGAATCGAAATCCTTCGGTTACTCTGCGGCACTTTGCGGCGATACGCTTCTCGTTTCTGCGCCATTTGCCAGCGACGCCGACGGAAAACTCCCGCAATGCGGTTCTGCGTTCCTCTTTACCCGAAATCAGGAAACCGGCTCGTGGGAATTTGCGCAGCAGATCCGCTCTGCGTCCGCCTCGGTACTTTCCGGTTTCGGATACGATGCCGCCATGGACTCCGACACGATGGCGATCTTCTCCCTCTCGAACACCCTGGACCAGAGAAGCGTTCTCTCGATCTGGCAAAAAGC
>CAZRGJ010000027.1:0-15108 GCA_964599445.1 uncultured Planctomycetaceae bacterium
AAAATTTTCCCGCGGATCTTCTCTTTACTCTGCGGCACTCCGCACGAAGGCGTCGACTTCATTCGCGACGATGACGCCGTAATTCACGGCCCCAAGCCAGCCGGACATGATGATCCCGACGCTTCCCGTATGGTAAAGCCCAGGGATCTGTTCCGGAAGTCCGCGCGAGATCTCCAATCCCTCAAATTTCGTGCCGAAGCTGGCTCCCATCTGATGCAGCGTGTAGCGTTCAAACGTTTTCGGCGTCGCGGCTTCGACCCAGTCGATCTTTTCGCGGATCCCCGGCACGTACTTCTCGACCGCGTTGAGCGTATCTTCGATCAGCTCCTTCTTCGCCGTTTCGTATTCCTCCTCGGAAAGGCTCGCCCAATCATCGTAGTTTGCGTTCGTGCTGGCCACGATAGCGTACCGGTCGCTGACGCCCGGCCGGGTCTTCGGATAGTAGAAAGAGTACGTCCGGCTCGTGATGTCGCGGCTGAGGAGCATTTTTGTGTCGAATTTCGGCGCGACGGACGTAAAGAGCAGGTCGCCGCAGACACTCTCATCGACCGTTTCCCCCGGTTTGAGCGACATGTAGACCTGGCAGCTCGAATTGTTGAGCCGCACCTTTTCCGCCTTTTCGATGAATTCCGGCTGGAAATACTCACGGCCCGTCATGTTGAAGATCGTGCTCTTCAGATTCGAGTTGGAAACGACCGCCTTCGCACGCACCGTCTTTCCATCGATCTCGATCCCGCAGATCTTTCCGTCTTCCACGAGGATCTTTTCCACCTTCGTCCGCATCGCGATGTCGACGCCGTTTTTCACCATCTCTTCCTTCATCATCGCGACCAGCTTATCCGTGCCGCCGGTGAAGGTAAAGACGCCTTTCGACATGAAATTCGAGAACACGATCCCATACGTGATCGCCGGCTCATCCAGCGTCGAGCCGTTCGCATACGTGATCGGCTCCATGAGAAGACGCACGACGTCATCGCGTCCGGGGAAAAATTCCTCAAACAGCTCACGTGTCGTCATCTGCTGGTCATCGACGAACGTCATGCTGCGCGCTTTGTCGAAAAACGCATTCACCGTTTCCGCTTCCACGCCGAATTTCTCGATCAGAAGCCGCGTAAAGTCCTCCCGGTTAAACGTCGTTTCGAGCGAAAACATCGGATTGTCGAAACGAATGGAAGGAAGCTGAACGATCGAATCCGCGATCTCGCGATTCCAGTATCGGCGGCAGCTCTTGATCATGCCGACAGGAAATCCGTGAAGCGAAATATCGAAAATGATCCCGTCTTTCCGCCGAAACCATGTCGCCAGACCGCCAAGCTGAAAATGATGCTCGCACAGCAGGACGCGATGTCCCGCACGAGCCAGAATATTCGCGGCCGTCATTCCCCCAAGTCCCGAACCAATGACGATGATATCGTATTCAGAATGCATGATTTTCCAAAATTAAAAACGAAGTAAAAAAACACCCGGCGTCCCGATCCCATCGACAGACGGAAACGCACACAAAACGGAAACTTCCGTCCTTTATTTCACACAAATTTCGCAAAACGCCCAATTGCCTGTACCCCCGGTCTAAAGTACACGCTACCCGGCAAGCGTCCGCCAGACTGAGGAGATCGCGAGCACAAAATGCTTCGCCGATTCCTCAAACTTTTTCTCCTCCAGGGCACGATTTGCCGTACGCGCCAGTTTTTCGGCCTCCTGAAGTTCCGTGACGCCCTGATCGACCGCTCCGGAACGCAGTTCCGAGAAAGTTTTGCGCAAATTTCGGCAAAACGCTTCGTCGCATTCGGCACTGTACGACCGATACGGTCCCTTTCCGCTTCGGCGGACAAACGGCTTCAGCGGTTTACGGCCAAAAATCCGGAATGCGGCAAATCCAGCACCAGCGGCTCCCGGTACCGCCAAAACAAGTCCCAGCGTCGGCCAAAATCCCAAAAGGATCAGCCCAAGGAAAAACAGAAGTCCCGCACCAGCCAAAAGATTCCAGATCCATACCGGGACCGCAGGACGAGGCATCTGCGTCTGCGCCGCCGGCGCGATCGGCTCCGCGTCTCCATTCATCTTCACGGCCTGCTGCGGCCCAAGATACTTCACGGTCGTGACGGTAATGTTGTCCGGGCCGCCGTACAAATTCGCCAGATCAACGAGTCCCTGCGTCGCCTCCTGAAGCGGCAGGATCGACAAAATGCGTCCCATATCCGCCTCTTTTCCCTCGAATTGCCCGCACAGACCGTCACTGCACAGGAGGAAAATGTCTCCCTGCTGGATCGGCATCGGGCCCTCAATATCGACGCGCACCTCCGGAGAGACGCCGAGACACCGCGTAATGACGTTTTTCTGGACCGTCTCATCGATCGGTTTCCCTGCCTCTTCCATGTCCCAGACGACACTGTGGTCGCGAGTGAGCTGCTCCCACTTTTTCCCGTGCAGACGGTAGATCCGACTATCCCCGACGTGACCGATCATCGCCCCTTCCGGCAAAATGACCAGCGTGTCGTTCGTCGTCCCCATCCCGCGCAGTTCCGGATCGGAATTCCCTTTTCGGTGGATGACCTGATTCGCTTCCTGGATCGCCCTCGTCAACGCTTCACCCGGCGGCAGCTGCGTCTGTTTCAGATAGACCATCGGGATCGTATCGGTCGCCAGTTTACTCGCAAGCTCTCCTGCCGCATGTGCCCCCATCCCATCCGCTACACAAAAAACATGCCCGCGCGAATTCCAGATAGTCTGGTTCCGTGCAGGCACTTCATCGTGCGAGTCCTGATTATTGGAACGGCGCAGCCCAATGTCGCTCAGCGCGACAAATTCCAGGCACTTTTTCCACGGATTCACTGTCGGTTTCATGGGAGGTCCTTCCTGGGGAAAATGGACTCAAATTTCACTTCTTCACAAAGTAGGAGCGAAAAACCGGCCGACCTTCCACGACCGTGCGTTTCTCAAAATGCGTTCGCCAGACGGTCTCATCCACCGAAGGTTCAAAAGGACCTTCCAGTACCGACTCGGCCGCCATCATTTCCATGGCCGTCATGAAATACTCTTCCACGTCCGTCCAAAAATGCAGTTTTCCGCCGGGGATCAGACACTTTTCGCAGGCGCGGACAAGCTCCATCTGCATCACTCGGCGTTTGCGGTGGCGTTTTTTCCACCACGGATCCGGAAAGTAGACGTGCACGGCAGCCAGAGAGTTTTCCGGCAGATGTTCACGGAAAAGCGCAAGCCCGTCACCGGAGAACATGCACGCATTCGAAACACCCGCTCCGATCAGACGCGCCGCACAATATGCCGCATACTTGTGCGCGATCTCCGTCCCGATAAAATTATGGTCCGGATTCGCGAGTGCCGCATCATGGATGAACTGTCCTTTACCGCTTCCGATCTCCACCTCGAGCGGAGCCGACGGATCCTCGAAATATCTCGAGACATCCCACGGTTTCTCCAGCTGCTCCTTCACCATGTACAGATGGCGGGAATAGTCAAGCGTTTCGTCAATTCGTCGCAAAGCACGGCGCGGCATGGTCTTCCTTTTCCTTTTTTCTCAAGGCGGACTGAAAAGCCCCCCCATTTCTGTTCAAAACTGCGATCCAAAACGTCAGGACCGAAGATCCTCTGAAATCATTTCTCTTCCGAAGTTTCAAACACGACATCCCGAATGGCGACACCGCGGATCTCTCCGTCCGCAACGACTTCTCCATTCACGACGGCTTCAAACTGCAGGATAATCATCATGTTCGGCTTGCCGCGGACCAGTTTAATGATCAGCACCATTCGATCTCCCGGACGGACCTGACCGCGAAACTTCACATTATCCAGACCGCCGAATCCCATGATCCCGTGATCGAGATAATCCAGTTTTTTCGCATAGTAGCTCGCCAGCTGTGCCGCACTCTCGCAGATCAGCACTCCCGGCATGATCGGGTAGCCAGGCATGTGTCCGCGCACCCAAAATGCATCCGGAGAAACATCCAGGTAGCCGACGCAGAGCATATTTTCAAAATCTTCGTAAAGGATTCCGGTGAGCATCTCCATTTCGAAACGATGCATGTTTTCCTTCCGAATCGCAGCCTGATCCGCCAGCACACGGCTGAAATCAAGCGTAGAGACATCAAACAGCGAAGGTTTCTTGGCCATCATCCCCTCCTTTTAAAATAATGCATACACCACGAACTCAAAATGAATTCATGGTGTTTCATGTATGGATCTTTCACTCGCATGAAATCGCAGATCAGGTCTTCACCATGTGGCGCTTCGCCTTGCGGGCCTGGGAAGAAGCGGGACGCTTGCCGTGATTCGATTTCTTGACAATGTGCTGGGGTTTCGACATTTTTTAGCTCCTTATGTACACTAAAGTAAACAAAGTAGGCTCACATTATACACGATTTGTTTTTTTTTGCAAGGAGGGGCGGAAAACTTTTCCTCACCCTCCCGATTCTCATGAAAATGCGATCCGGATCTCCCGGAACTCATTCGCAAAAATATCGAATGAGACCTGATCTCCGTCGATCGCGTACGTGTTGATCCGCTCTCCTCGGAAATCGACCTGTTCCGCCGACACCAAAGGCCGCATGGCCCGATACGTTACGCGAACATTTCGGCCTTCCGTTTCCACGAAACGAAGACGTGCACCTTTTTCATCGGCTTCCCAGTGCGAAATCATGACATTCCGGTGGGAAATATGTCCCAGCCAGCCTGAATGTGCATGATTTTCTGCATCTCGGAATGCTCCGGGGACCTGAACTGCCGGAGCCATGAATTCGTGAGCCGTCCGCATCGGGTAGGGCGTATTCACCGCAATACCGAAACGGAAACGCCTCCCTGTTTCTCCGCGGACCATCAAAAGCGTATCCAGACGCCGATGCGCACAATTTCGATGCCAGGGATGCCCATTCGCAAGAAGCGTCAGCCGGGAATCCGAGTACTCCGTATCTGCCCCGCGTTCCGGAAGGAAATTCTCCCGCCGGATCTCATGCCCGCGAACGCGCTGCGCCAATTCCTGAGTCACCGAAGACATGATCCGCGACGCTGCCGTGTACTGGATCGGACGAATGTCCACGAAATACGGCGACTCGACCCGAAACGCTGTCGTTCGGCTGGTCTGGAAACCGACATTTCGGAAAATATCCACCGCGGCATCTCCCCACGCAAGCCGGCTCGCGATGTAGGACTGCCATGGATTCCGGCCAAACTCGCACAACGACTCGAGGTAAACATCAAACTCAACGACGGAACTCCCCCGGCGAAGGATCGTCGTCTGCGTAAACCGCGCCAGGATCTCTCCCTCCCGGCTCATCAGACGTCCGGACACTTCCAGCTCACTTCGGTCCGCAAAAATCGCGGGTTTGAAGGAATCCGCCGCCATGATCGAATACTCTTCCGGAGCGTCTCCCGCAAGAGAATCCAGCGGCGCAGATTTCAGACGCATCGCCAGAAGCTGCGAAAACCGGTTCCCGCGGTGCACATTGTCGAAAACGGAACGCAGATGTCCGGTGTACGGGTCGAACCGAAGCGTCAGATGTTCATTCGCCATGAGCCACATTCCGGATTCCTGATCCCGATAAACGGGCGGGGGAAACGGCTCTGATTTGCGTTTTCCGCCGAAGAACCAGCGTTTTGCGCCCTTTTCTTCTTCAGGCGCACCCGGAAGTTCCGGAGAATCACACAGGACGGCAAAACCATGCGCCGGCACTTCCGTCCGTACGGCATGGACCGGAACGCGCCCTTCTGTGGGATTTTTTTCCCAGAAATGACGTTTCACGCACCCGCTTTCTTCCGGAATGAGACGGGAAACGGAAAGCATCTTTTCCGCTTCGCTGAGATCCGTCACCTTCGAGACCGGGAAACTGGACGGATTCAGCAGGATCAGCGCATTTTTGCGGGTCCCGTCGGAAAGGATCTCCGAGATCTGCTCCGCCGTTTTTCGTTCCGCCCGCAGCATCTCCTGCCATGCCGCCGAGAAGAAAGTCTTCTCTCCCGCAGACTGTTTTTCCAGCTGATCCAAAAGCGTTTCCCCCGCAGAAACGGAAGACTCCGGACCATTTTCCTTTTTCCCTGCGCCAAACCAGACCGCAAGGCTTTCCAGACTGCAAAGCGCCTCAAGCCGAACACGAAGCTGATGGTAGCGCGTCCATCGGGAGATCGGATCGGCCTCCTTCTGCGAGACCATCTGCTGAAGATACGGCGAAACGTAGCGTTCCGCGCCGTAACGTTCATCCGCGCTGGAATACCGCGTCGCTTCCAGGCACGTACTGAACGTCACCAGATCACCGAACAGCGGGATCCAGCGGTTCGACCGCTTCAGAAGCTCATACCAGCAGGACGTCATTCCCTCGCCGGCCCAGTGCGTGAAGATCGCACCGAACGCATTGTCGATGTTGACCGAGGACGCCAGCGTCTCCGGAAGCCCGGCCACCGAATCGGCATTGCGCGCATCCAGAGGGATCTTCGAAAAGGCCTCCACGACCTGCGCATCCATCCCTTTCCACGCGATCCTGGACTGCTCCGAAACCGGGAATTTCCCGTCATCCAGCGTAAAGTGCAGCACCCCGCTGAAACCAAGACGCTTCAGGATCCCCGGCAGAACAGGCGTCAGACCAAATCGCCGGCGCGCGTAGATCTCCGGAGTCCTGCCGAGATGTTTCCGGTAAACTTCCAGACCGGACTGCAAGCGGCGAAGGATCCCTTCCTGCGTCAGAAGCGGGAATTCCGTCTCCGTTTCCTCACCCCCCAACAGACAGACCTCACGGGAAGCCAGTTTCTTTTTCAGCTCCTCAAACATTTCCGGAAACTCTGCCGCCATCTTTTCGATCACGGCGCCATCGGCGTGCAGATTCATCGCGGACGCCTTTTTCAGTTCCTCTGTGAACGTTTCCGGAAGATAGGACCGATCCAGCAGCGTCATGTCGAAAAGGTAGCCGTCCTGCGGAGCATAGTACTGCCGAGACTGGACCAGCTGGTCCCACACGTTCTGCATTTCCCGTTTCGCTTTGGCGGCATCTCCCTCATCGCACGCCTTCAGGACATCCAGTACGCTTGACGAAAAAGAAAAAGAATCCAGGTAGCTCATGTACTGCAATTTATGCGCCATGATCTCCGAAAGCAGATGCATCATCCCCAAGGCCATGAAATCGCACGTCTGAGGCATTTCAGGATCGGCGGTCCGTTCGTCTTCCGTAAAAAGATGCTCGATGACCGGAAGCGGTTTTTCCGCATTTTCCGACTCGCAGACCTCGGCAGGAGCACTGACCTCGGCAGGAACGCTGACCTCGGCAGGAGCGGCCCCGCTTCGTTCCGGATCGTCCTCATGTTCCGGGGCAGACTGAGTTTCCGCACACTTCGATCCGGCATCCGTGCCGTCTGTCTCCGCGCCGTCTGTCCCCGTGCCGTCTGTCTCCGCGCCGGCACACTCCGGCTCCGCGTCCTCTGAAGACTCCAGCGGCACCATATCTCCGGTATTTTCGGTCTCTTTCTCTGCCTTCGCTTTTTCGGCGTCCAATTCTGCATCTTCACGCAAGACCTGAAGCAGTTCCGCCGTCAGCTTTTCCAGGCTGGAGCAGTCTTTCAGAAAGACGCAATTCCGCTCTTCCGCACGCTCCATCCAGTATTGGTCCAGTACGTCGAGCGTCGGAGCAGGGACGATCAGGATCGAATTTTCCGGCTCATCATAAATGTAGAGACCGTACATCGGACTGGCGGTCTTCCCCGTCAGACGGAGGATCTCCGGATGGTAAACGCAGCTCCAGGCCGTGAGGATCTCATGGCATTCCTCCGCGGGAAGAGTCAAGGACAGGGATTCCATTCCCTGCGACGGCAGCACAACAAAAACTTCTCTCATGGGAAGCTCTCAAAAAAAGGTCAAGGTTTAAAAACGCCGATTCTTCCAAACCGTTCGGCACCCGGACTACGCAAGGAATTTCTCGATCAGTTTGGCGACTTCCATACACTGAACGGCCGAATGACGGGACTCCTCGTCGATCGTCGGATTGAATGCGACGGCGGACGTTTCTTCAGGAAGACTCTTCAGGAAATCATGCAGCTGGCCGGGCGTTTCGACCCGCGTCAGCTCATACTGCGAGGGACGTTCCAGCCGGGCGCGGTATTCTTTCGCTTTCTGATTGCTCGTGAACAGCGCGAGAACGAGTGATTTTTCCGTCGCGATCGCCGCGAACTGTCCATCCGCCTGACGCAGCAGAAAGACCGGATAATCCCACGGAGAACGCGCCAGCGGCATATGGTTCTTCACCATATCGTACAGCGTGAGGCAGTTCGTCTGCAAATGCCCGTCTTCAAGCACCGAATCGATCGCAATATGCGTCACTTCCGCCGGCTGAACGGCAAGTACACGTCCCAGTTCGCGCTCGCTGCGCAGAAAACGGACCTCTGCATCCTGGATCCCGACCGCCTCAATGAACGCTTCCGCAAGTGCTTCGGTCGTGAAGACCAGCACGGCAAATTCGGGTTTTTCTTCCGGACTTTCCGGCGTCGCCATCGCCGCGTATCCGGAACCGATTCGAATCACAAAAACGGGATAAGACGAAATCATTTTTTCCTTACTCTCCTGAAATTCCATGACTTTACGACACACCGCCGCAAAGAAAACACCACATTGAACCGAAAAATACCGCCAGTCACTGAAAAACGGGAATTTTATTCACCCCAAAATCATTCCTCAACACGGATCGATCCGAAACGCTGATTGGCGGCTCTCCACGCCGGCAGCCAATCCCGATTGCTTCCCAAAGCTGCCTGCATCTTGGCCGATATTCTGCCGGTCCGGATCTCTTCCGGAATCGGAAATTCTTTTTGGTATTCACGTGCGACACCGCTGAAAAGTGCCGATTCCGCTTTCGGATGACGCACGATCGCCCATGGCGGTCCCTGAATGCATCCTTTTTCGCCCTTCGTCAGATAAACCACCCAATCGGCGATCCTCAGCACTTCATCCAGTTTGTGGTCCACAAGCAGAATGGAGACGCCGGCGGCCTTCATCTTGCAGAAGAATTCACTGCACAGCTTGATCCCGGGCACATCCAGCGCCGCATAGGGTTCATCCATCAAAATAAGCCGCGGATTGCGAATAAAAGAACGCACGATCTCCAGTCGGCGCCGTTCCCCGCCGGAAACGCGTCCCGCCTTCGTATCCATGACCGGAGTCAGATGGAATTCCTCCAGCATTTTCTCGCAAAATTCTTCACGGCTTCCGGACTTCACGTCAAAGATCTTCATGCCGTTGACCAGATCTTTGGAGTCAATGACCTCCATGATCCCCAAAAGATTCTGCCGCACCGTCAATCCGCCGAAAATACTGGTCTTCTGCGGCAGGTAAATGATCCCGTTCTGCGCACGCTGATGCAGCGGCATCTTCATGATCGGGATCCACTTTTCCTGGCCCTCCGATGCATCGGAAACCTTCGAGGCTCCAGCATCCGATCTGGATCCCTCCGGGCCATCTCCGGCACGGTCGATATTCAGGGAAGACGGAGACTTTCGAAACAGGATCCGTCCTTCCGTCGGCGGAACGATACCCGCCAGCATATCAAACGTCGTCGACTTTCCGGCACCGTTCCCGCCAAGCAGCGCAACGATCTCTCCCTCGTTGATCTCAAAGGAAAGATCATCGATCACGATGGTTTTGTTTTTCCTGAACCCCCGAAACTGTTTGACGAGCTTCTCGATTTTCAAGATCGGTCTATTCAACGCTTTTCCTTTCCGCCAGATCGCTCTTTCACAGGGAAACGCTCCACATCCTGTCCCTTTTTATTTGATCTTCCGGAACTTTTGCCAGTTCGGCCAGAACGGTTTCCAGGAATGCGGCCAGTAGACATAGTAGGCCTCACCGACCAGCAGGGATTCAGGCACATAGTATTCCGTCAGGTACTGATTTCTGCGCGGATCGTAGCTCGGATAGGTCCAGCACCGGCAGTCGGCACTGTTCGTGCTGTTGTCGCCGAGCATAAAGTACTGTCTCTCCCCCTCGGTATCCAGCCGGAATTCCACAAAACGCATCTTCTGGAACGCATCCCAAAGACCGGGATCCGACCCAAGCTCCAGAGGCGGCGTACAGACCGCCATGCCGTAACGGCTGTCCTCGACGAAATCGCTCATTTCATTGGATCCTTCACGTTCCCGGGCCACATAGTAAATATCGCGGTACAGGGAGATCTTCGAAAGATTCACTTCGCAGTTTCGGCATCCGATCTGTACCGGATGTTCCAGATCCAGCCGTGAAGGAAGGACTCGCTCCGATTCAAGATACGCCGTCGTCTGGTCAAATTTCAGGACCTTGCCGTCGACCCAGACATGGAGCTGATCGTCCACATTTGCGAACCGGAACTGGTAAATGTCCGTCCCGCTCATATTCGACTGCGCACGGGCCGTGTAGCCCGCTTCCCGATTTGCGTTCGTCTCCGCGTACTCTTTTTGCCGCTTTTCGTCCCCGCCGAAATCAGGAACCGCCGGGATCGTCAGCGTCACTTCGCCATTCGTGAGATTCACATGACACCAGAAGACCCGATTCCCGCGGGAAAGTCCCACCTGAAAAGAACCGGTATTCAGCGAACGCACATCCACCGTCGTCTCAAAAACCAGATCCTTCACCCAATGCCGGCCGTAGAAAGAGTCCAGGATCGGAATGGAGTACGCTCCCATCTCGCCGTCTTCGCCATACGAGCCGCTCATCCCCGTATTGTACGCCGTCATGTCCGTGATCAGACGGGGACGAACTTCCGGGACCTGCTGCATCGCGATCTGACGCCACTGCGGCTGAGTCAGCACCAGGTTCCGATACGCAAGCCAGCCGGTCATTTCGTCGGAATCCGTATGCTTGAAATAGAATTCACGCCCATCTGCGCTTTCCTGCCATTGGGCCTGAACTCCCATGTTCGTTCCTTCTGCCGAAGGCATCTCAAGCTGGTACCAGCGGGACGGCATCTTCATCTGACGCAGCTTCGCATTCTGGAAATCATTCTGGTAGACCGGGATCATCGTCGCCAGGATCTTTTCCGGAGGCTTGCGGGCAATGCGATACGGAGCTTCCACTTTTCCGGCAAGACCGGTCCGGATCGCGGATCCCGCAGTCTCCTGAATATTGGGGGCTCCCGGATCTTCCGACGCAGATCTCTCTTCCGACGGCTTCACGTAAATGTCTCCGTCCTGAATGCGGATCGTTTCCCCAGGAAGACCGACGCACCGCTTGATGAAATTCGTATTTCCCCCGCCCGGAAAGAGGAAAACCACCACATCCCACCGTTTCGGACGGGAAAAATAGTACGGGTACTTCCCGACCAGGATCCGGTCTCCCGGATAGTTCGGATTCACGTTTCCGTGCTTTGCTTCATTCGCGTAATCCATGACCGCATTGCAATTCGGACAGATCGAATAGTTCACATTCTGTCCCTGCACGACTCCGACCTGATACGGAGCACTGCACTGCGGGCAGGTCACGTCCTTATGCTGTCCCATGAGCGTCGGAGCCATGGAACCGGTCGGAATGATGAACATCTCCGCGAGAAATGTCCGAAACAGAAACGCCACGACAAACGCAATGGCGACCGATTCAAAGATCTCGCGCACCATTCGGCCGAAACTCTCTTCCTGATTCTGGTTTTCCGGACTCTGACCGGTCAAAGAAACATCTTCGCTCAAATTCGGTTTGACCGGAGCAGAAACTGCAGACGATTCGGAACTGGATGCACTCATTTTATCTGCCGACTCGGCACTCCTGAAGGAAACAAAAAAACGAAAACAAATACTCAAATCGCCAATTCACGTTCCGCAGACTTTCCGTTCCGCAGACTTTCCGTTCCGCAGACTTTCCGCGAGAACACAAAAACCGCAAACGTGAATTGGCCAACAGGATCCGCGGGATCAGAGGATACCCGGTTCCTTGACTTCGATCCCCTTGAGCGCCATCTTCAGTGCTTCCAGGTTCGGAGCCACTTCAAATGCCGTCTCGCGCGTGATCATTTCCTTCTCGACGAGCTGTTTCAGCGAAAGCGTGAAGTCCTGCATTCCTTCCTGGTAGCCGATCCGGATCGCGTCGGCGAGTTTTTCGTCCTGTTCTTCAAGGATCAGCTTCTGGATCGTCGGATTGAAGAACATGACCTCGCACGTCGGCACTCGCGAAACACCCGGCATGATCGATTTCAGGAGTTTCTGCGCCACGATCCCCTTCAGGTTGAACGCCAGTGCGCTTCGCAGCGCCTTGTGCATATCCTGCGGGAAAAGGTCGAGAATACGGTTGATCGTCGTCGGAGCGGTCGACGCGTGAATGGTCCCGAACACGAGGTGCCCCGTTTCCGACGCGTGAATGGCCGTCTCGAACGTTTCCTGGTCTCGCATTTCCCCCACGAGGATGATGTCCGGGTCTTCTCGCACCGCGTGTTTCATGCCGATCATGAAGTCCTTCACGTCCATGCCGATCTCGCGCTGGTTGATCAGGCATTTATCTTCCGTAAACGTGAATTCGATCGGGTCTTCGAGCGTCAAAATGTGCTTCTTGTACCGTGCGTTGATCCAGTTCAGCATCGAACCGATCGTCGTCGATTTTCCCGAACCGGTGATCCCGGCCAGCAGGATCATTCCCTGCGAGTACTGGCAGAGTTTTTCCAGCGACTGAGGCAGGAACAGTTTTTCAAATTCCGGGATCGTATTGTTCACGCGGCGGGCCACCAGCCCCATGTGTCCGAGCTGCTGGAGAATGTTCACACGGAAACGCCACGCGATGCCGTCGACTTCCACGACGTGCGCAAAGTCGGCGCCGCCTTCTTCGTTGAAAATGCGGCGGTTGCGTTCGTCCATGATGTCGAACAGCATATCGACCATCTCTTCATCCGGGATCGGCGGGTGATTCAGTGCTTTCAGGTCACCGCCCTGACGAATGTACGGAGGCCGGTCCGCTTTCAGGTGAAGGTCGCTCCCCTTGAGTTTCACCAGGGCGGTAAAGAATTTGTCGATCTTGTGCACGCGCTTTTTATGCCGCAGTTTGTATTCTTCCGCTGCGAGCTGCGCCGCTGTCTTTTTCACGTCTTCAGACATGGATATTCCCCGTATGTTGAATGGATCTCTTCCAAAATATATGCAGTTTTTCGGTCTTTGGTTTCATCATTCCTGCGTCATGCCGAAATAAACGGCAAACCGGAACACATGGTCCGCCGGACAGGAAAAAAGACCGAAAAACGTCCCTCTTTCATTTTATCGGCCGAATCATCCCTGGGGCGTTCGTTTTTATTCCCCGCGAACGATTCCGGTCACACAAAATCCTAAGTATAGCACAAAATAAAATCCCGTCAATCCCTGTTTTTCATCATCGACCCGCTTATTCTGCGCAATATTTCTGTCTGATTCAAAAAAATCGGAAAAATTTCACCAGAGGATCACTTCACCGTGTTCTGCGGCTCGGCAAGGAACTGGATCACCTGCACGTCCGACCCTTTCAGTGCTTCCGACTGCGGCACGAGAATGAAATCATCCGCCGCGACCGGGTCGAGTTCCGTTCCGCGGAGGAGCTGGATATTCTTCACTCTTTCCGGAAGGAAAACGAAGATCGGCCGACCGCCGCGCTGGGAACCGTTTCCGTTGACCAGAGCGAAGGAATTTTCTCCCGCTTTCGGCGTAATGGTGAGCGTCCAGAGCGTCTTTCCGTCCTCCGCCGGTTTCGACTCCAGCGTCTGCGTCCAGCCGTACTCTCTTTCCGCGAGCGCATTCTCCCACGCCGGGTCTCCGTAAAGCGCCACGACATCCCGGTCAAACATCAGACCGCGCAGCGTCATTCCAGCTTTCATCTGCGTCATGTAGGCGTCGCGCATTTCGGGCGGAAGGCCGATCTTTCCGGATCCGTCCGCCGCTTTGTTCATGAGCGCGGGAAGTCCGGGAACCAGCCGGTCCAGTTTATGCGTGAGGGCCTGATTGTTCGCGAAAAATGCTTCCGCCAGCGTGAAGCGTCCCGCCTGCTCAAAATAGTAGTCCTGGATCCCCCATCCCATGAATCCGAACCAGGTCGGCACGGTGTACCCGACCATCATGTCGACGTGTGCGCTGTGGATCATCGCCAGAGCCATGCAGTCCCGGTCCGAAATGTGCCCGATGAGACAGTTTCCGGACGCAAGCCAGATCTTCGGATCCTCCGACTTCACCGGGATCCGCTCCCCCTCAAGCGGCACACCGAAAAGCTCGCCGTTTTTCGAGCGGAAGCATCCGTTCCGGTACGAGTACCCCGGCTGCCAGTCCTTTTCCGTCGCGTGTCCGGAGGTGACCATCAGCTGCGTGCCGTCGATCGCTTCAGCGAGCTTCGCCGTGGAATCCGCAGGTCCGTCGGTTCGGTCTTCCGGAGCTTTGCCGGACTCTTTCACGACATAGCGGCCCTGCTTTCCTTCATCGTACCAGATCCCGGAATCGAAAAACTCCAGTGGGATGGACGTTCCGCCTGCGGCTTTGGAAATGACCGTCGGTTTCCACTGCGTCATGCGGACGGCATCCGACGCCTCAAACCCGGTGAGGATCCCCCAGATCGCGTCCGTGTACGGGTCCTCATCCAGACGGCGCATCATCTGATGGACCGAGACGACGAAATCCCTCCCCGCCTCTTCCGGCCGGGCGACGAAACCGGCGTACCGCGGCTGAAATTCACTCAATGCCGCCGTGACTTCCGACGGTTTTTCCTTCCAGACGAACTTCCGGACCGCGAAATTCCCGCCGTGCCGTTTTTCAAGAGCCTCCGCCGCCGCATTCCACTCCGGATCCGCGCTGACCGCCTCACTCATGATGACGGCATACCCGGGCTTGGACTCCTTTATTTCATTTGCCTGGATCCCGCAGTTCGCCATGACCGCGGCGATCCACGCAGTCCACCCCATCACATTCCGCCAGAATTTCATCTTTTTCATTTCTCCTTTTTGTCCGGAACTTCCAAACTCTCATCCTTTTCATTTTACCGAACGAACGCCAAACTGTCAAGCGGGGGAATTTAATTTTTTGCCAACGAAAAAACTAACGCGGTCCCCCTCCCCTAAAAAGGGGAGGCTGAATGCGCGGATACACACTCAAGAAGCCCCTCCTCACAGGAGGGGTGACAGACCGAAGGTCTGACGGGGTGGTTGGGCGGACGTTTCGGAAACC
>CAZRGJ010000028.1:0-15034 GCA_964599445.1 uncultured Planctomycetaceae bacterium
GATCCTGAACGATGTCTTTGATGTTCAGGAAGACTCCATTCTGCGCACCGACCGGCCGATCCCGTCGGGAAAGATCTCTTTGGAGACTGCACGCAGAACAGGATGGATCTTCCTGGTTTGGGGAGTGCTTTTGGCGGGACTGCCGGCGCAGTTTGTTTTGCCGGTCGGCGGGCTTTCTCCGACGCTTTTCATTGCGCCGCTGCTTGCCGCCTGCATCCTGCTCTATGATGCGAAGCTGAAAAATACGCCGCTCGGTCCGTTTTTCATGGGACTCTGCCGCGGGTTGAATGTCCTGCTTTTTCTCTCATTCTGGCCGCTTGCCGAGCTGGCGGGAATGGGCGTTTCTGCCGGAGGATCCTGCGGAGAGCCGTCTCCGATCCTCCTCTATCCGCTTGCGCTGACGATCTACATTACGGGCGTGACCTTTTATGCGCGGTGCGAGACGGAAGATGCTCCGGAAGCCGGCGTCCGCCGTCCGGGAACCGGCGCGATGCTGTTTTCCGTCCTGCTTTCGGCCGTCGGACTTGCGCTGCTGATCCAGTTCCCGGCCATGATGGCGAAATATTATCCCGGCGGTATTTCGCCGATTTTCCAGGCGGAACCATGGCGATGGACGATGCTTCTGGTTTTCCTGATGCTCTTTCTTGCCTTTCGGTCCGTCGTTTCGTATTTTCAGGGACCGCTCGCGACCCGAAATGCTGTCCGTCAGGCACTCTTTACGGTTTTTCTCATGGATGCGGCTCTCGTCACGGCCGTCTGTCCGATCGGCTGTACGCTCGTGATCTTCGCGCTCTTTTTCTGCGCTTCTTTTGCGGGAAAATGGGTCTACAGTACGTGAGCGAAACTTCAATTCAGAGCCTACGGTCCCGGATGGGGCGAGAGTTTTTTCAGGCATGAAAAGATGTTCTGGAAAAGAGCCTTCGTGCGGAGATCTGAAATCCTGAAAAAAACGCGGCTTTCTCGGGTGAACGGGAAAGCCGCGTTTTTGTGTCTGTTTCAGAAAATGGCGTCCTAGGATCTGCTTCGGGATCACTCTGCCGGAATGCGTATCGTGTTTCCTTCACGAATGGAGAGCGTTTTTTCGGTTCCGTCGGCATAGCGGAGAACGAGTTTCATGAATTTGTGTGTTCCGGGAGCCGGATCCGTGAAATGGTCGTTCCACCGATCCGGAAGGGAAAAGACGAGCGATTCGGTCTGTCGCAGGAAATCGCGCATTTTCTGGGTCACGTCGAGATTTTTTCCCGGTTCGTCGATACCGTAGACTGCCGAGACGATCTCCAGTGTGCTGAGGGTCTTCTGTTCCTTCGTGAGAGTATTTTGCGGATCCAGCTGGTACTGTTTCTGAATGATCCGGACGATCTCCCGTTCCGATTCTCCGCAAAGCGGGCAGGCGAGTGCTTTTTCCAGCATACTCATTCGTGCCCATTTGGCCATGGAGAACTGACGGATGATGCGCAGATAGCCGCGCAGCGCACGTTTGCCGTACGGATGGTTGGGCGTCTGGGCCGCTTCGAGCAGAATGGGAGCCGCCTCCGGATCAAGCGTTCTGCCGAGGACATTTGTTGCGCAGTCCTGAAGTTCCAGATCACTGGAGTCCAATGCGGCCTGGCGGAGATAGGTGAGGACTTCCGGGCCGGTGAGGATGTTGAGCATCCGGCAGACGGTGAGTCGATGGGCCGACTGCCCTTTCCGTGAGCCGATCTCCTGAACGAGAGCTTCGAGGACTCCCATTTTGTCAGGGATCAGTGCGCAGGCTGCGGCGAGCGATTTTTCAGCAGCGTCCGCATATTCGGCATCCTGAGCCTGGAGTCCGGCAAAAAAGATCTGGAGGTCTTCCAGCTCCGCGACCGCTCCGAGAGCCATGATGGCTTTCGCGGAACCGTTTTGCGCCATGGGGCGAAGCATCGGCCGGGCTGCGATGATTTTCCGGATCCCACAGAGTTCCGCGGCGGTTTCTGCTTCATGTTGGTCGCAGTTTTCCAGATTTTTCAAAATTTCCAGATTCGCAGAGGGGGGAAGGAGGCTGAGAACGTGCATCGCGCCGGCCCGAAGCTCATCCGATTCCGCTTTTGCGGCCGTCTGGAAAAGGTCTTCCAGAGCGACGGTGTCCGTAAATCCCTGGATCGCGCGCATTGCCGCAGCCGCAACTTCCGGGACCTCGCTTCCGATCGCCTGGATCAGGATCTCCTGAGAACCGGGATCCTGCTGGACGCCGACTGCATCGAGAATGGCAGCCTGACGCTGCGCGTTCACCTTTGGAAATGCAGCGTGAAGGACTGCCGCCGTTTCTTTACTCTTCAGAAAATATGCGGCACGCAAAGCCGCAGCGGCTTTCAGCTCGTCCGTCCCGGTGAGCCATTCTGCCATACGTGAGGCAGTTTGGGAATCCCGGTTGAGCAGGAGCTGGATGGAAGCAGCGTAGCGGTAGAAATCCCGCGGTGCAGAGGCTTCCACGTTCAGGAAAATGCGTTCTGCGTCCGCAGTTTTCCCATTTTTGCGAAGGTTTTCGCCGTACATGAGATTCAGGTCAAGGGCGTCTTTGAGCTGCGGGTACGCGGCATTTTTCATGCGCTGAACGTAATCCGTCATTGCGTCGGCGTACTCTGCTTCCCCGATCCGTGCCAGAGCGAATGCGGCTGCTGAGGCAAGGGGGGCGTTTTCATGTTTCAGATACGGAAGAAGGAGCGGGATGCTCTGCGCGTCGCGCCGCATTCCGAGGGAATTGAAAATACCGGCCAGAAGAGTTGGATCCTGGACCCTTTGAGCCGCACTGCGAAGTTCCGCCGCCGCTTCCGGGCAGGGGATGATCTCAAGCGTCATGCGGGCCGAGTGGGATTTTGCCGGGTCTGCGAGCTGAGATGCCGCTGCTGCGGCGGCCTGCGGAGTACCGTAGACTTGCAGACGTTTGCACAAAAGCATGAACTCATACGGAGACGTTTCTGAAGAACGGGCTTTGGCGAGCAGTTCCGGCTCAAGCTGCGTCTGAAATTCCGCGTTAGATGCCGGACCAAGCAGTGCACTCTGTGCGCAAAGATCCGCTGACGGCATACTGGTGCAGAGTGCCGCAAAAAGTGGGAGAAAGAAAGCAGTTCGGCTTTTTTTCAGGCTGGATCGCATCTTCATGGACGGTTTCCTTTTCGGCAAGAGGTTGGCGGGGGATGGAAATGAAAAATATGCGGGGAAGACAGGAGACAGGCCGAAACGGGACACGATACCCGCCGCCATTGGAATTGGAAGTCCGTCTCTAAAAGGTCGCTAAAGGGCCCGGGAACCCTGGGATCTCGGGAGAGCCGGGAGTTCCATGAGTTTCAGGGAATGGACTTTCCGTCTGCCTGACTCCTTGATTTTAGCGCGGAGACTTTCAAAAGTCAAGAGGGGGAGGCGTCTTTTCAGGATTTTCTGAAAATTTTCTTTCGGACAGGGTACTTCGGAACCGTTTCAGAATCCGTCAGACGAGACATGGGGAACGTTCAGAAGGCGTTTGGGAAACGTTTGGAAACTATGCGGATTCGATGACTCGGCCGACCCAGTCCTGATGCGCAAGATACCATTCGATCGTCTGTGCGATCCCGTCCTGGAAATTCCAGACCGGTTCCCAGCCCAGGATGGTCCGTGCGCGCGAGATGTCTGCGTGTGTTCTGGCGACATCTGCCGGATGTGCGGGATGCCGATCGATCTGCGGAGTTTTGCCGAGCTGCTCCGCGATCGTTTCGATGAGCTGATTCACGGTGTACATGTGGTCGCCGCCAAGATTGAAGATCGAGTATCCGACCGGCTTCAGAGAACGAATGACGCCGGACGCAATGTCGCGGCAGTAGGTAAAATCGCGAGCCTGCGAGCCGTCTCCGTAAAGGCAGAGCGGTTTTCCGGCGGCAATCGCATGAATGAAGCGCAGAATGCTCATGTCCGGCCGGCCTGCGGGTCCGTAAACGGTGAAGAAACGCAGGACCGAGGCGTCAAGACCATAGAGGTGCCGATAGCTGAAGACGAGAGCTTCCGCCGATTTTTTGCTTGCCGCATACGGAGAACAGGGGGTGTCCGTCGGCTGGTCTTCACGGAAGATCTCTGCGGTGGAATTTCCGTAGACGCTCGAGGAGGACGCGAGAATGAATTTTCGGGTCTCTGAATTCCGGCAGAGTTCCAGAAGATTCAGTGTTCCGGTCACGTTCGTCTCAAAGTAGATCCAGGGATTGACGGTCGAATAACGGACTCCTGCGCGTGCGGCAAGGTGGATGCACGCCGAGAAGGAGGTCCTGTTTTCCCGGCGGAGCGCTTCCTGGAAAAAATGCTCCAATGCAGGACGGTCCGTAATGTTCAGCTCATGAAAGTGAAAGTTCGGAAAACGTTTCAGCTGCGCAAGCCGCCAATCCTTCAGAAGTACCGGGTAGGCATCATTTCGGTCGTCCAGACCGTAGACGGTATGCCCATCTTCCAGAAGCATTTCCGCAACATTCGACGCAATGAATCCGGCACACCCGGTCAGCAGGTAGACATTTTTTGCGTTTGCGTCAAGTGTGGAAATTTTCGTATTTTCGGGCATCCTGTCCTCCGGTCTTCTTCCGGAAAATCTCATCATGAGGTCTTTTTTGATCCTTTTCTGTTCGTTTTATCGGAAAATTTGCCGATCGTGTCGAATAAAACGGGGAAAATAATGAAGAAATTTCAAGGAAGTTCCTTTTAAAAGGAAATTTTTGCCCTGATGGAAAGATCCGCGTCTCGGATCCCGGGAAATGCGTGTCTGCATTAAATGAAGAAATTCCTCGCCTGAGAGTGACGTAAAGGAGATCGCGGATGGATTTCCGAGGGGCATTTTGTGGGGATCCGGGGAATGCAGAGGCGTGAATTTTGCGAAATTTTGAAAAATTCCTTAAATTTTGGAAATTTTTATCGGATTCCACTTGACCAAATCGCAGAGTTCGGTATAGTAAAGGGAATTATGTGAAAGTGCGGAATAGTACCCTTGGCGAAACTGGGACATAAACGACGCACTGCATGAATTGCCTGCGCGTTTTTCATTCAGGAGAAACGCAGTTCAAAATAAAGAAAACCGGCGTGCGGGATCTTGAAAGATCGCATTGCCGCGTCCCTGGGAGAGGGCGTTCGCATTGAAGCGGACGGCTGTTCCGGCAAGCGAAGTCTGTTTTGGCAGACGGATCCTGTTTTGGAAGCATGAATTCTCAGAAATGACGCGGCGTGTTTGATGAAAGATCCGACGGCGTGCCGAATGCATGTTCGATTTTACGAAAAGGAAAACAGGACAGAAGCGCCATGGCAAATATGGAACGCATTTGGGATTTTACGGCAGATTTTTTTTCCAACGTCAGCCAGAAGGTCGAACGCGGGATCACCACCGTCTTCGGTTCTTCCAATGCCCGGCAGCTGAAGAAATTTCAGGCCAAGGTGCAGGCCATCAATGAGTTGGAATCCCGCTACACGGGCATGACGGATGCGGAATTGCGCGAGCAGACGTTCAAATTCAAGAAACGTCTGGAAGCGGGAGAAACTCTGGACGACCTGCTTGTCGAAGCATTTGCGGTTTGCCGTGAGGCTGGAAAACGCGTCATGGGAATGCGGCACTACGATTCCCAGCTCATCGGTGGTGCGGTGCTTCACAGCGGTGCGATCGCGGAAATGATCACGGGTGAAGGAAAAACGCTCGTCGCGACGCTGCCGGCGTATCTGAACGCGCTGACCGGCAAAGGCGTCCACGTCGTGACGGTGAACGACTATCTCGCCCGCCGAGACATGGAGTGGATGGGACCTCTCTATATGTCGCTGGGGCTGACGGTGGGGTCCATTCAGTCGAATATTCCGAATGAGCAGCGTCAGGCGGCGTATCGGTGCGACATTACCTACGGAACGAACAATGAACTGGGGTTCGACTATCTCCGCGACAATATGCGGACCGCGGCGAAAAATGACTGGCGCTATCCGTCGGAACTTCAGCAGACGCAGGGCGCGCTGAACTACGCCATCATCGACGAAGTGGACAATATCCTCATCGACGAAGCCCGTACGCCGCTGATCATTTCCGGACCGGCGCACGGCGACATCGGAAAGTACCGTGAAGCGGACCGGATCGCGCGTCAGCTGAAAAAGGGGATCGACTTTGAGGTCAACGAAAAAGAGCATTCGACCAACCTGACGGACCAGGGGATCCGCAATGCGGAACGGCTGGCCGGCGTGGAGTGCTTCTATACGGCGGGCAACATGGAGTGGCCGCACCTGATCGACAATGCGCTGAAAGCCCATCATCTCTACAAGCTGGACGTGAATTACGTCGTGAACAATGGGGAGGTCGTCATCGTGGACGAATTCACGGGACGTCTCATGCCGGGCCGTAACTGGTCGGACGGTCTCCATCAGGCGATCGAAGCGAAGGAAGGCGTGAAGATCAAGCAGGAAAATCAGACGCTGGCGACCGTGACGCTTCAGAATTTCTTCAAACTCTATCCGAAAATCTGCGGCATGACCGGTACTGCGATGACCGAGGCGCAGGAATTCTGGAAGATCTACAAACTGGACGTCGTCGCCATTCCGCCGAACAAGAAGCTCCAGCGTCTGGAATTCCCGGACCTCATCTACATGACGGAGAAGGAAAAGTACGATGCGGTCGTGGAAGAGATCGAAAAAGTCCATCGCTGGGACGTCATTGAACTGACGGACAAAGACGGTCGGGACTGGAGCGGAACGATCGTTTCGGAAACGGACGAGTACGTGGAATTCATTTTCCGCGGCGACACGAAGAAGGTGGTCGAAAGGATCCCGCGCAAACGCATCTACAGCATGGCGCGTGCAGGCCGTCCGATCCTGGTCGGCACGACGTCGATCGAACGCAGCGAGCAGATCTCCAACATGCTGAAACGCCGCGGTGTCGCGCATAACGTGCTGAATGCGAAGAACCATAAACAGGAAGCGGAAGTTATTGCACAGGCCGGCCGCAAAGGAATGGTGACCATCGCCACGAACATGGCGGGACGCGGTACAGACATCATTCTGGGCGGAAACCCGGACGCCATGGCCTGGAGTATCCTCCAGCATAAATATCCGACCCGTCTGGAAGTTCCGCGTGAAGAATGGGATGCGCTGACTGCCGAGATCGAAGAGCGGGAACACATGAAGGCGGAAGGTGTGGAAGTGCGCGGTCTTGGCGGGCTTTACGTCATCGGAACGGAACGGCATGAAGCGCGCCGTATCGACCTTCAGCTTCGCGGACGCTGCGGACGTCAGGGAGACCCCGGATCCAGCCGGTTTTTCCTTTCGCTGGAAGATGACCTGATGCGTATTTTCGCGGGCGACTGGGTGAAGAACGCGCTCACGTGGCTCGGAATGCAGAACGGACAGGCGATCGAAAGCTCGATGGTGACCCGCCGCGTGGAAGGTGCCCAGAAAAAGGTCGAAGAGCGGAACTTTGAGATCCGAAAGAGCCTCCTCGACTACGACGAAGTCATGGACGAACAGCGCAAGCGGACGTACAATTACCGCCAGAAGATCCTCGAAGGCGTGAATTGCCGTGATCTGATCTTTGAAATGGTCGAATCGCAGCTCGATGCGCATCTGGCCACCTATCTGGATCCGATCTACGGTGTGGAGACATTCTGCAGCTGGGCGGGCGATCAGCTTTCAACGGAACTGAATCCGCGGCACTTCCGCAACAAGAGTTTTGATGAAGCTGCCCGGGAAGCCGTCAATGAGGCACTCGGAATGGTCGAAGCCGTCGTGCAGGACCTTCTGGAAGAGAACGTTTCGCTGGACGTTGACGAAGATGAGTGGAACTGGTCGGCACTGGCCAAGGCGGTCAACACGCGGTGGAATCTGAATCTGCGGGAACGCGACCTGCGTGCGGTGGACCGGGATGAGCTGGACAGTCTGCTGGTCGAGAAGATCCGGAACTACATTCAGAAAGTGGATCTCAGCGATGGAGCGTATGCGCTGGAAAAAGGTTACGCGCTGAAAGCCGCGAGCAGCTGGCTTCAGGGAAAATTCGGCATTGCCGTGCCGATCGAGAATCTCGACAATAAAACGCACGAACAGCTGAAAGCATACCTGCTGCAGATCATTAAGGACGCTTATTTCGAAAAAGAGATCGAGTTCCCGGTGCTGGCTGGTGAATACCATTTCTCCCGCCGCGATGCGCAGGGGAACCGGTTCATTGAGCTGGATGGTCTTGCGCAGTGGGTGAAAGGCCGGTTCGACGGCGAGATCAACTACGATTCGCTCCGAAGCATGACGCCGGAACAGTTCCACAAAATGCTCGTGGAATTCAGCCGTGAAAGTGCCAAACGGGAAGAAAGCGTCGTCGCGGAAGTGAAGGAGTGGATCGAGGAATACATTCGCAAACACGAAGAAAACCAGCAGTTCCGTCTTTCGGATGAAGATCTTCAGAGACTGGCCGCAGATACCATGGAAGGCTGGGATCTTGAACTGCACACGGAAGAACTCAAGGGACGCGATCCGGACCAGTTCCGCATGAAGATGCTCGAATCCATTGACGACCGGTACCGTCCGGAAATGCGCAAAATGGAACGTGCGCTCGTGCTTTCCATTCTCGATGCGGCATGGAAGGAGCACCTGCTCACCATGGACCATCTGAAGGCGAGCGTTGGGCTGCGCGGTTACGCACAGGTCGATCCGAAAGTCGAGTACAAGCGGGAAGGTATGCGGACCTACGATGCGATGTGGAAGTCGGTCGGAGAGCGCGTGACGGATCTCGTGTTCCGAATGGAGCAGCTCGACGAGCGTTTCGTGGGTTCCACATGGACCCAGCAGACGGCCCATCATGCCGAGGGCAAGTCCCTGACTCGTGAGGCTGTCGCGGCCGCAGAAGGTTCGGACGAAAAAACGGGGACCATCCGGAATCAGGGACCCAAAATCGGCCCCAACCAGCCGTGTCCGTGCGGAAGCGGCAAAAAATATAAAAAATGCTGCGGACAGTAGGACGTGAGCACTAAAGACGCTGCGGCCGTTCTTTCGGGAACGGGATGTTGGCGATGAGACAAAAAGGCGGCGTTGGGCGGTTTGCGGACCGGGCCCCTGCCGCCTTTTAACGTAAATGGACTTCGGTCGGGGATCGAAAATATCCAAAACACAAAACAGGAAGGACTTTCAGGAGGAAAGAGAATGGGCCGCTGGATCGCGTCATTTTTCATTTTTGTTCGTGGGATCCTGATGGGGATCGCAGATTCCGTTCCGGGTGTTTCCGGCGGGACGGTCGCCATGATCGTCGGGATCTACGAGCGTCTGGTCAACGCTATCAGCAGTTTCGGCATGGAGTTCCTTTCGCTGCTTCTGAAACGGAAGTGGATGGATGCATTCCGGCATGTGGACATGGGGTTTCTGCTGACGCTTCTGCTTGGGATCGCCGTGGGACTGGGAGCCTTTTCCATCATCATGACGGATCTGCTCCAAAATCACATTCCGGTGACTTTCGGAGCGTTCATGGGCATGATCCTTGCGTCGGTCGTCATTCTTTTCCGTCAGATCCGGAAAAAGGATTTTGCCAGCGGCGCCGCAATGGTCGTTGGGGCGATTTTTGCCTGGTGGATCACGACGATGAATCCGATCGCCGGGCAGGATGACAGTCTGCTCTACATTTTCATGTGCGGTGTCGTCGCCATTTGCGCCATGATTTTACCTGGGATCAGCGGCTCCTACATTTTGCTGATCCTTGGAGAATACCATCTCATCATCCATCGAGTCAAGGAACTGGCGCATTTCCGCACGACGTTTCCCGATTTCCTGACGCTTTGTGTTTTCGGCGTCGGCTGCGTATTGGGACTGCTTTCGTTTTCCAGAGTACTGAAGTACCTCCTGAAAAACCACCACAGCATCACGCTTTCCGTCCTGACGGGGTTCATGGCGGGGTCCCTGAACTGTCTCTGGCCGTTCCAGCAGCAGGTTGACGGCAAGTTCATTCGTCTTGCGATGAATGAATTTTCCGGTCAGACTCAGATCTACGCACTTTGTGCACTTTTGGCCGGTTTAGTCGGCGTGCTGGTTTTGGAGCAGATCGCGTCTTTCCTGACGAATCCGACAGACAAAGCGCGGCATCCCGGAAAGTGAGACACTGGCCATGCACGAAGAATTTTCCGGAAACTTCCGTGAAGAGGAACGGAATGAATTTCAGGAGGATGAACGGAATGAATTTCAGGAGGATCTTCTGGATGAAATTTCAGACGCAGACGATACCTTGCCGGAATTTCATTCGGATCTTCAGACGGAAGATGACGCGGAAGCTTCCGACTGGAAAATTCCGGAAAGTTTGTGGAAAAATCTGAATGATGCACAGCGGGAAGCGGTAGCGTATGGCGACGGACCGCTTCTTATCGTTGCGGGAGCGGGAACGGGCAAGACGACGATGCTTGCGCACCGGGTGGCGAATTTGGCCGCACGGGGAGCGGATCCGTCACGCATCCTGCTCTTGACGTTCTCCCGCCGGGCTGCGGCAGAACTCGTTCAGCGGGCGACGCATCTTCTTGAGACGGTCTCCCGGGAGCAAAGTGCCCGAATTGCCCGGATCTGGGGAGGCACGTTTCATGCGGTCGGTACCCGGCTGCTGCGCATTTACGGAAAACACGTGGGACTGCCGCCGAATTTCGCGATTCTGGACCGGGCCGATCAGGAAGACCTCATGAATCTGGTGCGTGCGGAGGTCGTGACGGTCAGCGACTCGAAACGTTTTCCGAAAAAGGGAACGTGCGTTTCGATGTACAGCCGGTGCATCAATTCGCAAAAGAAACTCTACGAGATTTTGGCTCTCTACTATCCAAAATTTGAGGAGTACCTGCCGGAACTTTCCCGCCTTTTTGATGCGTACATGCAGCGGAAAGTGGAAGACGCACTTCTGGACTACGATGATCTGCTTCTCTACTGGTCTGCACTGATGCGGCATCCGGAGATCGGAGAGAAGATCCGAAACCGTTTCGGCTGGGTCCTGGTCGATGAATTTCAGGACACGAACCGGATCCAGGCGGAGATCGTGAAGGGACTCACACCAGACGGCCGAGGGTTGACTGTCGTTGGAGACGATGACCAGTCGATCTACTCTTTCCGTTCCGCGACCGTCCGCAATATTCTGGAACTTCCGAATGTCTTTCCGAATACGAAGATCATTCCGCTGGAGATGAACTACCGCAGCCGCGATGCGATCCTGAAGGCGACGAATCGCGTCATTGCGCAGCTTCCGGAACGCTACCGAAAGGAACTTTTTTCTTCCAGAAAAGGGGGCGTACTGCCGACATTCTGCAAATGCCGGGATGAAGACGCACAGACCAGCTATATTGCGGATCGGATCCTTGAACATTTTGAAAACGGGACGCCGCTTCGGGAGCAGGCGGTCCTTTTCCGCTCTTCGTCCCACTCTGTCCGTCTGGAAACGGAACTCGCCCGGCGCAGGATCCCGTACGTGAAGTACGGCGGTCTGAAATTCACGGAGTCGGCGCACGTGAAGGATCTGCTTTCCTTTTTGCGTCTTGCGGAAAATCCGAACGATCTGCCCGCCGGGATGCGTCTGCTCAATATGCTTCCGGGGATCGGTCCCAAGACGGCACGGACTCTCATGGGACTTCTGCGCGATGCGGGCGGGAATCTGAACGTTTGGTCTTCCTGGACTCCGCCGAAACGGACTGGAAACGAAAATTGGTTCGCAGTCGTGAGTCTTCTGAAGGAGCTTGCGGTCTCCCAGATGCCGCTGAGGGAGCAGATCCAGGCAGCTTTGGATTTTTATCGTCCGATCCTTCTGGAACAGTGGCCGCTGGACGGAGATTCCCGGCTTGCGGATCTGGAACAGCTTCTGGATGTGGCGAAAAAATTTAAAGGAAGACGGGAACTGCTTTCGGAACTCGTACTGGATCCGCCGCAGTCGTCAGAGGAATTTGCGGACAAACCGGACATTGACGACGACTACCTGATCCTCAGTACGATCCACTCGGCAAAAGGGCTGGAATGGAAGAGCGTTTACGTCATTCACGCCAGCGACGGTAACATTCCGTCCGACATGAGTACCGGAAGGCAGGAAGACATCGACGAGGAACTGCGTCTTTTCTACGTCGCCATGACGCGCGCAAAAGACTATCTGTACGTTACCTGTCCGCTGCAGTATTTTCATGCCGGGAAACCCTCCTGGAGCAGCCACTACAGCCGTGTGCTGCCGACCCGGTTTCTGCCGAAAAAGATCCTGAAAGACTGTTTTGAGGAGGACGTCTGCTATGATGTCCCGGATCCGGATGACGTGGAAGATTTCCGGAATATTCTGGCAGAAGAGGGACTCACGCCGGAAGAGTGGATCCGAAGCCAGACGGACCTTTGGTAAACGGACTGGGAAGACCGGCGGCCTTCCCTTTTGTTTGAATGCTGCGTTTCCGGAAACGCATTGGATCTTCCGCGTTCTGTTTTCTGCAGAGGGCGTTTTTTTTATTTTCTTGCGGAGATCTCAACGAGAAAGTTTCCCCGGCTTTCTTCAATTACTGCCGGCGGAATGTTGGTGCGGAGAAGGATCGTGCCGTCAAATGGGACCGTCAGCGTGCGGTTCGTGCCGACTGCAAAGGGAGCGTAAAAGGTCCCGTCCTGCCGATCGTTCATGATCTCCGGCGTCAGTTCTTCTGCATCGGTCAGGATGACGGCCTGAAGGATCCCAAGCGGCTGGCCGTTCAGATACTCGACCGTCACGCCGTTCGGTTCGCAGGGCCAAAAACTTCCGTCTGGACGCGCGATCTCAAATCGTCCCTGGGCACGGATCCGGATCCGGTCTCCTTTTTCAACGCGGATCCCGGTATTTTGCCAGCCATGGTCTGCCCGGAGTTTCTGGACGACGCGTTCTTTCGCAGACTTTTCCTGAAGCGAAACCCCCGTTTCTGCATCAAAAAGCATCGGGCGCAGTCGGAAATCGTAGTCGACGGAGGCCGTGAACATGAGCCAGTTTTTTTCGATCCCGAGCCGGTCTTCTCCCAGAGAATCAAGGAATCGGCGGGTAAATTCCTGCTCCGTTTGGGCCTGACGCAGATGGGGAATGAGGGCGTGGAATGCGGAACGTGCTTTCGGATGATTTTCCAGGAACCACGCCAGCCCCCACGACCAATAGTAGACGGCATTCGACGCAAAATCTTCAGAATCCGGCGTCACGGCCTCCTCCAGCGTCCAGATCTCTCCGCGCCGGGCGGCATCCCGGATCTCCCGGATCCTTCCGCAGTATGGCACGGTCGAGCGATTGGGCGGCATGAAGCCTAGCTGGAGCGGAGAGGCGGAGAAATCGTGCATTCCAAGAAATTCTGCCATACCTTCCGCGAACCAGTCCGGTCCGGCATTTCCAAGGCAGGTCGAGGAAAAGGAGTGGACCATTTCGTGAAGAACGAGATGCTGCCGGTAGTAGTCGGACGGCTGCTCGCAGACCCAGCAGTCAAAGTTGAACGAAAATCCGTTCCTGAACGGCGGCAGGATCTCCGGAATGAAGCCGGCTTTCTGGAATTTTTCCCGGTCTTTCATCAAAAAGACGGTCAATTTCCACTCCGGATCTTCTTCCACGCCGAAAAAAGCGCACATCTGAGGGTACGCTTCATCCACGGCACGAGGCAGATGCCGGACCGCCTCCGTTAATTCCAGGTCCGTCACCAGCAGAACATGCGTTCCTTCCAAAAGCTTCATGCCTGCGGCTTCCGCGGCCTGCTTTTCTACGCGGATCCGCGGGGAATTGCGAAATTCTTCCGGGACCCGATCCGGAATGCTGTCCAGAGACTGTGCGGGGAGCGTATCTCCGCTGAGTAGACATCCGGCTGCAAGAAGAAACGGAACGAAAAAGGAGCGGATGGTTCCCGGCTTGAAAATCTGGATTTGGCGCATTGGCGAGACTCCGGATTAGAGGGATCAACGATTTCTGAAAAAACACGGAAGACCCGGTTTCCGAATGAACGGAATCGGTATCCCATCCGCCATTTTACCTCCCGGGAATTTTTCTGTCAAGCGGAAAGCCGAAAATTCGGCATTTTTTTCGATTCTTCTCTTTCAGAAATGTTCAGAAAGGCGTCCCTCCCCCTTGACTTCCTTGCGTCTTCGGCTAAAATCCAAAATAGAGCCGGAGTTCGTCCGGAATTTGTCCATTCAGCTACGGAAAATTTTATTCCAAAGGGGGAATTTATGGCCATTTCAAAGAAAATGGAACAGGCGATCAACGATCAGATCAATGCGGAATTTTACTCTGCGTACCTTTACCTCGCGATGGCGTGCCAGGCAGACGACATGCAGCTCAAGGGACTGGCGTCCTGGTTCAATGTGCAGTACCAGGAGGAAGTCGCCCATGCGATGGGGTTCGTGAACTATCTGCAGGAACGCGGAGGCCGTGTCGTCCTGCAGGCGATCGAGCAGCCGAGAGTCGAGTGGCCGGACGCGGTCGCCATGTTTGAGCAGACCTGTGAGCATGAAGCGTACGTGACCTCGCGCATCAACGATCTGGCTGCGCTGGCTGTAGAAGAAAAAGACTTTGCGGCGACCCAGTTCCTGAACTGGTACGTGAAGGAACAGGTCGAAGAAGAAGCGACTGCCGCCGACATTCTGGGTGAGCTTCGCCTGGCGAAAGACGCTCCGGGCGCGATGCTCTTCCTGCTCCGTGAATTGGGAGCCCGAACTTTTGTGGCTCCGGTCATCGGTTAGTTTTTTTGAAACGATCCAAAGTTCTTTAAGGATTTTGGATCGTTTTTTGCGTGAATCGTAAAGGAATCCCGCCTACGGAACGAAAATAAAAAAAGGTTTGGTTTTTGGGTGAAATTTTTTTAAGGGAGTGAATTTTATGCAGATGCTTCGTCGAGATTTTTTGAAAAGTGCGGCCTCCGTTTCGGTTTTGAGCGTGCCGACGTGGGTCCCGCGTTCCGTTTTTGCCTCTGAGGGGAAACCCGGAGCGAACGAACGGATCGGTATTGCCGGGATCGGTGTGGGACGTCAGGGACACGCTGTTTTTCTTGATTCCTGCAAACAGCCGATGGGACAGGCTGTCTGCACGTGCGACGTGTACCTTCCCAGAGCGCAGAATATTGCGAAAAGAGCCGGT